>SKMY01000173.1 GCA_007120815.1 Syntrophomonadaceae bacterium
AAATTCCTGGAGCGCATGATGGCCGCGTCCGTGGATTTCAATTTTTTTTTTTTTTTTTTGGTATCATCCCCGTAGAGTTTGGCCAGGGAAATGTTGCCCAGCATGGTGGCCAGGAAGTTGTTGAAATCGTGGGCAATGCCTCCAGCCAGCAAGCCGATGGAATCCAGCCGGCTTTTTTTAAGCAGCTCTTCTTCCATGAGTTTTTGCTTTGTGACATTCCGTGTGATGGTTAACACGCTTTCCACCGAGCCGTCCCGGGCGTACTCGGGGGCGATTTTCATGTTGAAGTAGAGGGTGTTTTCGTTTTTGGAAAACTCCAGGGCCAGGGTTTTTTCCTTGCCCTCTTTGAAGACGGCGAGGAGAGCATGTTGTAAAGAAGATAAGGTTTTGTCGGGGATGGCGGTAATGAGATTTACGTGGTGACCCATGAATTGTTCCCGGGGAATCCCCATTTGTGTTTCAACGGCTTGATTAATGTACGTGCAGTACAGGTCCCGGTTGAAGCGGGCAATTATATCCGGCGCGTTTTCCACCAACAGTTTAAATTCCTGTTCCCTTTGGCGCAGGGCCTCCTCGGCCAGTTTGCGCCGGGTAATATCCTCGACGATCAGGATGCTCCCGGCGATATCTCCATTTTCCCAGTGCAAGGGCGAGATGTCCCAGCTCAAAATAACCGGTTGGCTGCCGTTTTTAGGGTTTAGCGTTTCCTCGTTGAAGAAGTGGTTGACACCGCTGTTTATGGTCTCCAGGGCGGCAGCCTCCAGGGAGGGGCAAATAGTCTGCTGGGACAGGGGCAGCCCAATGGCCAGGGAGACACCGAGAGGCCTGAATATGTCCATGGCAGCCCGGTTGATCACCATGACCCTGCCCTGGCGATCCAGTGCGATGATGCCGTGTCGGACGGAGTTGAGGAGAAAACCGATTTGGCTCTGCAGCAGTTCATAGAGGAGGGAGAGCTCTGTGGCAATGTTCACTTGCCGGACAAAAGCCTCCAGGGACGGTCGAATATCTCCGGGCAGCGGGTTAACCACGCCCAGGCAGACCCGGGCATTTTCTTTTGCATAGGAGGCAGTGTGCAGGTGAACGCCGTGGACCGGGTCAATTTTTTCTCCTTCCCACCTGCATAAACAGGCCGGGTCATAGGCATCAACCGCCTCCCACTGCTCCTGGAGGGAGCGCTTGAGTTCTTCGTGGGCTCCCCGGAAAATAAATTGTTTTTCCGAGCGGCGGCAGTGGAAAACAAAGGCCCCTTCGGCATCGCAAAGAATGATCAGGGAGTTTAGCACCAGTTCCAGGATTTGGGTCAGGTCGAATTTGCTGGGATGAAGGAGCCCGACGGTGAGTTTGCTGATTTCATCCACAGCCGTCAACAGGGTCATTTTTTGCCCGATGACGCTGAATTCATGGGAGGAATGCATCATCTGCTGGTAAACGGCATTGATGCTGGAGGCTTTGGTTTTCAAGGCCACCAGGTCGGTACATCCCATGATTTTATGCCATTGAGCTGCTTCAATGCCCGGGATGCCGTACCGGTTGAGCTGCTTTTCGAAGGCGTGGGGGGAGGGAGCCTGGTTCTGGTCAAAACCGCCCGTCAGGATCAGGAAGGTATCCACTTCCAGGCGGACGACCGCAGCGGGGATACCCAGGGGGCCGTACAGGATTTCTGCCTGACCGGCCTTCCTGGCGGAGCGGACCGCCTTAAGGAAAAAGGCCCGGTATTCTTGCTGCAAGGCAGGAAAGCGTTCTAGTTCTGAAAGGGGGGGCAGGGGGTTATAGATGGAAAGGAGCATGCCCTCTTGGGAGATCACGCCCATGGTCATGTTCATAATCTGGCCCAGGGAATTAAAAAAATTCGTCCAACGGCGGGTGCTTAACTCGTTCGTCATTATTTGTTGTCTCCCCGGTATGTAAGATGGTTCATGTCAGGGCTGGTGACGGTCGGTGCAGCTTCTTCCACGGAGAGCATGTTGCTCCAATGGGGCCTAACCAGAACCGGCCCTTCTGCTCCCAGCACAAGTTCTTTTATTTCCGTGGAGCACCGGCTTCCCCGTACTTTTATGACGCCCAGCAGGCGGTGCAGGGTGAAGTCTTTTTGCACCAGTTGGGCCGCGATAATGTTGTCGGCGATGAAGGAGATGCCGTGCTTGGACAGCTGGTGGGCATGGAAAAGTTCAGGGACTTCATTAATGAGCACAACAGAAACCCCCTGGGTTTTAAAATAATTCGCCAACCCCCATATGTAATCGGTAAACTTATATTTATCGGCCATGCCGATCTCAAAAGCGGAGATGCTGTCGATCAACAGCCTTTTTATCTTTCTTTCGGTCACCATTTTTTGGACCCGGGCCATGTGATAATCCACATCCAGTTCGACAGGGGAAACATGCAGGATATGCAGCAGCTCCTGCTGGATCAGGTTGTCCAGGTTGTATCCGAAGGCGCAGGCATTATTGATGATCTGCTCCGGGTACTGCTCGAAGGTCACCAACATGGCCCGTTCCTTCTGCTGCGTTCCACTTATCAGCCAGTTCAGGCCGAGAAGGCTTTTCCCGGTGCCGGTACAGCCGGTGATTAAGGTGGTTGTACCGGTGGGCAGCCCGCCTCCCAGCATGTCATCCAGGTCGGGTATGCCCGTGGATTGGCGTTCCCCATCAAAAACAACGGCCTGTTTCTGAACGTGGGGCGCCAGGCGGGGGAATACATGGACACCGTCTTGATCGATCATTAAAATGTGTTCGCCCGGTATTATATTTCAGTAAAACAGGCCTTAAGATATAACCTGGCTCACTGAACATATACGGTTAGTGAGAAGGTGGAACCGGGTAAAACTCGTTTGTTATTGTTAACTTTTTAATAAATCGATAGAGGAACGGTTTCAGTGTTGTCCACAGCGAAAGGTAAAGCCATGCGTTTTCATAAACAGCCGTGTCAGCATACCTGAAACAAGGGCAAGCGATGAACCGTTCCTGTGGCGTTTGCCATTCATTAAATGGTTGTATTCGTTTCAAAAAGGGATAATCCTTTGAAGAAAGATGTAAGGTTTTGTCGAAAAAGTGGAAAAAATCTATTCTTTGGGGGATAGGGGGATCTGCAGGGACGATTGGGAAGAACCACGGGGACGGTTCGGGCCAACCAGGGGGACGGTTCTTGTGGTTCACCCGGCCAACCAGGGGGACGGTTCTTGTGGTTCACCCTGGAAAGACCAGAGCATGTTGTGCAAGGTATCAGGAGAACGGTTGCCGTGCTCCGTGCTGTGTGCTCCGTGCTGTGTGCTCCGTGCTTTCCTGTTTGACCGATCCACAAGAACCGTCCCCGTGGCTACGTAGGTATCAGGAGAACGGTTGCCGTGGTCCGTGCTTTCCTGGGCCAGCTCAGAGCACGCTCCAGAGCATCTACTTTGACCGATCCACAAGAACCGTCCCCGTGGTTTGCCGGCGTGGTTCTCCCCCCCCGTGATTTCCTTCCCCGTGATTCTTTGTGATTCAGGTTGAAAAAAATAGGGGGGAGTATTACAATAATATTGTTCGTACGTGGCCAGGTATAATTGACAATTCGATAATTGTTAACGGAGGATAAAACATGATGGAACTGTGTTATGGTTATGAAAAAGTCACATTGGAGCTGCCGGCGTCTGTTCCCCGGACGGTGCTGCAGATGCCCCGGCTGGAGCCGCTGCCGGATCCGGCGGCAGCCATGAAGGAGGCGCTGCAGAATCCCATCGGTTCGGTTCCCCTGAAGGAGTACGTGGAGCCCGGAGACCGGGTCTGCTTCCTGGTAAACGATTCCACCCGGGTGGCGCGGAGCGAGTATTTCCTGCCGATCCTGGTGGATGAATTAAAGGAGGCAGGCGCTAAAGAAGCGGACATGTTTATTGTGTTTACCAACGGGACCCACCGGCCCCTTTCCCGGGAGGAGATGTTCGAGCTGGTGGGGGAGGATATCGCCCGGCGGATCACCCTGATTAACCACGACTGCCACGATAATGAACAGCTTATCTCCATGGGGGAAACCTCCCGGGGAACCCCCCTGCAGGTTAATTCCCTGGTGGCCCGGGCGGATAAGCGCATTTTAACGGGCAGTATTGTGTGCCACTTCTTTGCGGGATTTGGCGGCGGGCGCAAGGCATTAATCCCCGGGGTAGCCGGGTATGATACCATTCGGGCCAACCACAGCATGATGATGGATCCCCAGGCCCGGCTGGGCCAGTTGGAAGGAAACCCGGTGCATGAAGACCAGCTGGAGGCGGCAAAAAAGGTGGGGGGCGGGTTTCTTTTTAACGTGGTGCTGGATGAGGAAAAAAACTTTTTAGGGGTATTTGCCGGGGATATGGAGCGGGCTCACCTGGCGGGTTGTGACCTGGTCCGGAAAGCGTACGGCGTGGCCGTTGAGGAACCGGCCGATGTGGTTATCGCCAGCTGCGGCGGGCATCCCAAGGATGTTAACCTTTACCAGGCTCAGAAAACCCTGGAAAATGCGGTCCAGGCCGTAAAACCGGGCGGTCAGGTTATTTTGCTGGCCTGCTGCCCCGAAGGCATTGGCTCGGAGGTCTACGAGGAGTGGGCCAGGCGCCATGAATCCCTGGTGGACATTGAGAAAGCGTTGAAGGCCAATTTTCAACTGGGTGGCCACAAGGCCTTTGCCGTGGCCAGGGCCATGGAACGGGGGCGGGTTTTTTTGGTTTCAGGGTTGGCGCCGGAGGCGGTAAGCTCTCTTGGCTTTGTTCCTGCCGGGTCCCTTCGGGAAGCCGTGGAAGCCGTGTATGGCCGCCGGGATGATCTGGTCACGTACATTATCCCCCAGGGTTCCCTGCTGGTGCCCATGTTGAAGTGAGGTTGTGCCCCCGCAGCCTCCGCTGCGCTCTGGAAACGCCAGCACCGTCCCCGCAGCTTCGCTTACAAATATCCCTGAGCATTTACACCTGGTTTAGGAACAAATACGTGCGGTTTTACAATAGAACAAAAAGACCATTAAAAACAATATGGCCTTAAGGTATCTATTTTCAGAGAATTCCTTTATATTGACTACAAGGATTATTCTGTTGTTTTTTTATTTGCGGCATTATTTGGCGTAAAGGGGGTGTTAAGAGGGGGGTACATTTTGGAGTAGAGAGCAGTCTTAGAGAAAAACGTCAATGTGTCATCCTTCGTATTTGTTCGTTTGATCGATTTAGTTTGACCTATTTTAGGAAATTAAATTCTGACTATTGAAAAAAGGAGTGAATTTTAAAGTGAAGAAAAAAGCAACTTGGTGTATTTTGGTTAGTTTATTGCTGGTTTTTGGCCTTGTTTTTGTCGGTTGTGGTGATGACCCCGCACCGGCACCAGCGCCAGATCCCGATGCCCCCGCACCTGATCCTTCCGCTGATCCCCAGGATGATTGGCCCGGCACAGTAACCCTGGGAACTGCAGGAGTTGGCGGGGTTTATTTTGGTTACGGCAGCGGTTGGGGCAACCTGATTGCTGAAATGGTTGGTGTTCCTGTGAACATCGAGCAGACCGGAGGCCCGGCGGACAACATGATGCTGGTGCACGACGGCGCCATTGAGCTCGGAATGATCACCATGGGTATCGGTTATGAAGGCTGGAAAGGGCTGGAAGGTACCGCCTTTGAAGGCGAAGAGCACACCAACGTGCGCGCGCTGTTCCCCATGTACAGCACCTTTTCTCAGTGGTGGGCCCACAAGAACTCCGGGATTACCTCCCTGCAAGACCTGGAAGGCAAGCAGGTGGGCGTAGGCCCCACCGGTGGAACCCCGGGAACCTACCATCCGCTGATTCTCGAACTGCTCGGCATTAACGCAAGGCCCGTCTGGGGAGCCACCGGCGACCTGGTGGAAAGCCATGCCGACGGCCAAATCGACGCCAACAGCCAGGCAACCGGACTGCCCATGGCTGGACTGATGAGCTACGAAGCCCAGGTTGGCGCGGACAACATTGTGATGCTGCCCATCGAGGGTGCGGACCGTGATAAGGTTATTGAAGAGTATCCCTACTGGACACCAGGCGTTATTCCTGCAGACACCTACGACTTCCTGGATGCTGACCTGGAAACCATCGTGGTCTTCAACTGGGCCATTGTGCACAAAGATATGCCCGACAGCCTGGTTTATGAAATAGTGGATACAATCATGAATGAGCACGACCGGATGCTGGAAGTACACGCTGCCTCTGCGGAAACGGTTCCTGAAAACGTCAATACCAACACCTTCCTGCCCCTGCACCCCGGTGCATACCAGTGGTTTGTGGACAACGGCTACGACGTTCCTTCTGGCGCTGCACCGATCGAGTAAAAAAACCGCTAGACTCGTATAAACGTTATCCAGATTATGCGCAGTAGCAGCTTATAAGGTTCCCCTGACTGACACAGGTCATGTCTGGTAGGGTTGTTGATGCAGAAAAAAAGGTAACCATGCTCCCACCCTCACTGAAGGCCAGACAGAGGGTGGGGGCTTTTACAAAAACTGATGGATCATTACAAAAAGAAAGGAGGCAGTCGAGAATAGACAATGAGCGATCAAACTAACAAGCAATCTTCCAATGAACAGCAGGATGACAGGGGACTTACACCGGAACAGCTCAGGCAGCTGGCCAATATGGACGTTGAAGAAGATGTTGAATTGGGAAGCCAACGAAAAATATCCGGGTTCATGGCGCGGGTTATCACCGTCTGGGCATCCCTTACGGCCTTATTGCACATTTATTTCCTGGTTTTTAATCCCATCGACCCGCTGCTTGGAAGAAGTATGCACGTCTTTACCCTTTCTGTGCTGGGATTTTTGCTGGTGCCCGGATGGGCGAAAGCCAAGGAAAGAATTCACCTGCTGGACTGGGCGGGTGTTCTCGGGGCCATTTATGTTTTCTCCTATATCGTGATCAACTTCCAGGAATTGATCTGGCGGATCCGCGTTCGACCGACGGACGGGGACCTGGTCATGGTTCTAATCGGGGTTGTTATTGTGCTGGAACTGGCGCGCCGCTGCAGCGGTAACGCGCTGCTGATTTTATCCGGTGTGTTTATCGCTTATGCGCTGTTTGGAGATCATTTGCCCGGTGTTATCGGGCACAGCGGCTATGCCTTTAACCGCTTTATGGGTTACATTTACAGCGACTACGGAATTTTTAGCGCGCCCATCGCCATATCGTACAGATATATTATCCTGTTTATCATTTTTGCTTCATTTTTGCAGGTGTCGGGGGTTGGGAAATATTTCGTGGAATGGGCGTTCTCGATTAGTGGTGGAGCCCGTGGAGGCCCGGCCAAGGTGGCCATTATCGCCAGCGCGCTGATGGGAACCATGAACGGGACCTCGGCAGGTAACGCCGTGGCAACAGGGAGCTTGACCATTCCCCTGATGAAGAAGGTCGGATATTCCTCCAAATTTGCCGCTGCCACGGAAGCGGTGGCGTCTGCAGGCGGGCAGGTTATGCCGCCGATTATGGGGGCCGGGATATTTATCATGGCGGAGATTACCGGGATTCCCTACCAGCGGATCATGATGGCCGGTATTATTCCCGCTCTTTTATACTTCACTTCAGCCTTTTTGATGGTAGACTACGAAGCGGTGAAGCTGGGGCTTTTGGGTTTCCCGCGTAAAGCGCTTCCCAAGCTTGGGTACGTGATGAAGCGAAGCTACCTGTTTATTCCGGTGCTGCTTCTGTTTTACCTGCTGCTCACGGGTTATTCCGTCATTATGGCTGGCTTTGTCGGCATCGTGAGCTGCTTTGTGGTGGGCTGGTTGAACGCCTTGATTGTGCGGGATGTGTCCAAGGGGGTAGACCACATCAAGATCATAAAAGGGCTTGAAGGGGGTGCCCGGGGCGCCATCCAGCTGATGGCCGTTTGCGCGGCCGCCGGTATTATCATGGGTGTTATCGCTCTGACCGGTGTGGGCGTCAAGTTTGCCAACCTGCTTTTGGGTATCGCCGGTACCAGCCAGCTGCTGGCCCTGATATTCGCCATGTGTGTGGCTATCCTGCTGGGCATGGGGATGCCGACCACGGCGGCTTACGCCATTGCGGCCTCCGTGTTGACTCCGGGCCTGATACGGATCGGTATGCCGGTCCTGGTGGCCCACATGTTCGTGTTCTATTTTGCCTGTATCTCAGCCATTACGCCCCCGGTGGCCCTGGCGGCTTATGCGGCGTCGGGTATTAGCGGTTCGGACCCCATGAAAACGGGGTACACCTCGTTCCGCCTGGGTTTAACGGCCTATATTGTGCCATTCATGTTCTTCTATGCCCCTGCCCTGATCCTGGGCAACATGGATGAAGTCATGATGATACAGACGGTTGCCGCAGATGGAACCATAACCGTCGCCAACCTTGCCGTAACGACCGTAATCATTCGAACGGTTACCGCCTTGATCGGGGTATATGCCCTGGCTTCGGCCGTGCAAAAATGGTACTTTGGAAAAATTCCCATGCTTTTCCAGGCCGTGCTGTTTGCCGCTGCGCTGTCTCTGATTACAGCCAGCATATATGCTGATTTTATCGGCTTCGGCGTGCTTATTGCCTTGTTCTTCTACCAGCGCATGGTGGGTAAGCGGGCCCAACAAGAAGTGGAATCTCAAGTTTCCGTCACCCAGTAAGGTTAACGTGTTTCGCGCTCTACTTGCTACTCAGAGCGTTTCAGCTGCCCGGTTTGCACAAAATAACGCTAAATATGATAAGGTTTTCCGGTCCCCTTGCCCTCCACGCCAAAAGCAGCCAAAAGGGTAAGGGGACTTTTTTATGTTTGACGGGAGAGCAGGAAATAATAAGTTAGGAAGAGAAATGTATATTTAACAAGCTGCAACAAGCTGCAACTGGTACTGGGAATACGTGTATTGAAGGGGTGCCTTATGTTATTATTTGCCATCAGCGACCTGCATCTTTCCCTGGGTGGGAATAAGCCCATGGATATTTTCGGCGAGTGCTGGGAAAATCACCACATTAAACTGCGGGACAACTGGAACCGGGTGGTCAGCCCGGAGGATGCGGTCATCCTGGGGGGCGATTTGAGCTGGGCCCTGAAACTGGAAGAAGCAGAAGCCGACCTGGCCTTTATTCATGCCCTGCCGGGGAAGAAAATCATTTTCCGGGGCAATCACGATTACTGGTGGAAAAGCTATTCCAAGGTACAGAAGGCTTTGCCCAAGAGCATTTACGCGGTCCAGAATAATTATTATGCCCTTGGTGATGTGGCAGTGTGCGGGACCCGGGGGTGGTCGGCCCCTTTTGGGGAGAGCTACACGGAGCAGGATGAAAAAATTTATCAAAGAGAGCTTCTGCGATTGCAAATGTCCCTGGAAGCGGCCCAAAAAGACGGGTTTAACCGGCTGCTGGCTGCGCTGCACTTTCCGCCCTTTAATGCCCGGCTGGAAGACACGCAAGTTGTTGAGATTCTGCACCGTTTCGGGGTTAAGCTTTGCCTCTACGGTCACCTGCATGGCGCCGATCACCAAAAAGCGTTTCAGGGGACCCGGGATGGTATTGTTTACTATTTTACCGCCAGCGACTACCTGGATTTTACGCCGGTACAGCTTGATCTGGGCGTTTTCGACTAGTGTGATTCAGGCCGCCGGGCTGTGGATGTTTCCTTTACAGCAAGGCATAACCTGCTATAATAGAGTTGAGGATGGGAATGGGAGAAATTCTTTGGGAGAAGTTCTACGGCTTTAATTTTAGGAAGGAGATATTGAATGGTTATACAAAATCCGAGGTGCAGGTTTTTTACGATTTGTTTTTTTGTGTTGCTGCTGGCTTTTGGCCTTTCCGGATGCGGCGAACAGGCCTCTCAGGAAGTGGTGGTCGCCAACGTGAATGATGAAGAGATTAGCGACCAGGAGCTCCAGGACTTTTTAAAGGTGGTCTACCTCTACATGCCCGATGTGAAGGACATGTACGAGGAACAAGGTGCCCTGGAGATGCTGGAAAACGAGATTTTGTGGTTTTTGATTGAAAACCGGGTCCTGGAACAGGAAGTGCAAACCCTGGGACTGGATGTTGATGAGGAGGGAATTGAGCAGGAATTCCAGGAAACCCGTGTAGAACTTGTGGACCAGGTTTATGGTTCCGAGGAGGCATTCCAAGAGCGGTTGAATGAGCTGGGTATCGAAGAACAGGCCATGAGACTGGTACACCGGGATTCCCACCTGCGCTGGGCGCTATTCGATTATACAAGCAACCAGCTGTCCGATGACGAGGTGAGAGCCTTCGTGGAGGAAAACCCGTCCCTTTTGGATCAGCCGGCCCAGGTGCACGCCTATCACATCCTTCTGGAAACGGAAAATGAGGCCAATTCAGCATTGGAAAGGCTCAGAGATGGGGCAGATTTTATCGAAGTGGGCGAGGAGGTCTCCCTGGACAACTATGTGGAATTGGGCCTGATTTCATCCAATGATATGATGGACCCCACATTCCTGGAAGCGGCTTTTGCCCTTTCATCGGGAGAAATCAGCGACCCGGTGGAAACACCTTTTGGCTTTCATATTATCAAGATAACGGATAAAACCGAGGCACAGCAGCTTACTTTCGAGGAAATCCAGGAAGAAGCCCGGGAAATCAAAAAACGCCATTATTTTGAAGATTATCTCCAGGAATTAATGGGCAGTGCAGAGGTTGAAACCTTTCTCGATCAATAAAATTATGAATAAAACTCTCCCTTTAGATGAATACTAAGGAAAATCTGCAAAGAATAATATTTGCCGGAAAAGGGAGGGAAGTAGTCGTTGAAAGCAACAG
>SKMY01000084.1 GCA_007120815.1 Syntrophomonadaceae bacterium
GCCTTAAAACTGACAGGCAGTTCCCGAAAAATACATAGCAATATAATAACCAATGCGGTACCCGTAAGTGCCAGTGGAGGGCGGTGAAAGGATAGAACATAGCTGATACCCAGAAAGGGCCCCGGAATCACAAATGGAAGCAGGGCGAGAAACTCAAAAAACCGCGAACCGACAAAAGGACTTTTTTCCAGGTAGTAAGCAGTAACAACCCCCAACAGCGGCCCCAAAGTAGCTACCCAAAACGCAAAAAACAGGCTATTGCGAACACTGCGGGTGCCCTGTCCCCAAATCTCGTAAAAATGGCGCAGGCTAAAGGTATAGTCATACCCCCAAATATTAGTCAATGCCCCTACAGCAATTGTCGCAAAAATGGCCAGGGTAAACAGCACAAAAAACAGCCCGAAAATGAACAGTATTGCGGTAACCAGGGGGTGAAAGCCCCCTCTGCCCCTGGCAACGGTTCCCACAGTGGCAACCGATTCTACGGGCGCTTCCGAAAGATAGGATCTTTCCCCTAAAACTCCCTTTTCCAGCCAAAAAACGGCAAAGCAGGGCAGCACAAGAAATACACTCAATGCAGCAGCCAAAGGCATGTTGTACTGGCCGATCACTTGGAGATAGGCCTCGCTGGCCAGCACACGAAAACCGCCCCCGACCAAAAGAGGTGTCCCAAAATCAGCCAGAGATAGGGTAAAAGAGAGCACAGCAGCGGCCATTAACCCCGGCATTAAAAGAGGCAGGGTGACGGAAAAAAAGACACGGGTGTTGGAAGCGCCCAGGTCCCGCGCGGCATTTTCCAAATCCCGGTCCATACGCCGCAACACGCTGGAAATAACCAGGAAGGCAATACTGGCATGCCCCATGGTCTGTAAAAACACGATACTTTCCCATCCAAAAAGGCTTACGTTAAGCCCCAGGAGTTCCCGGGTGATCAGACCCCTGCGGCCGAAAAGTAAAATAAAAGATAGTGCTGAAACGAACGGCGGTGAAATAATATTAAAAATGGCTACAAAGCTAAATAGTTTTTTTACAATACCCGGCATGGCGCTGCGTACCACCAGCAGGGCCAACGCCAACCCCAGGGCCGTGGCCAACACCGTTGAAGGAACCGAGACCAAAAGGGTGTTCCAGAAGAGTCCCACCCTTTGAGCACCCAGCACCTGTCGGTATACAGAAAACG
This sequence comes from Syntrophomonadaceae bacterium, assembly GCA_007120815.1. Next base: position 1,181 of record SKMY01000084.1, read on the forward strand.
TCCATTCCTCGTTGATCCAAAGGCTGGCCAGGAAAACCCTCATAAATGGGTAAAGAATGAAGACCAACAGGGAAAGGGGAATAGCCAGCGCTATTCCCCTGAGCAGTTTTTCCCGGAATGTATTATTCTCTATTTCGCGAATTCTTCCTGCCATCGGTCGACAATCGCATCCCTTTCTTCAGCAGCACGCTCAAAATCATACTCCACCAGGTTCAATGTTTCCAGGGCAGGAACATCATCAGGAATAGGCGTTCCCGGTCTTGTTGCCGGCCTGGGGCTGTTAAAAGCCAAGATCTCCTGGCCTCTTTCGGTTAGCGTCCAATCCACAAACTTCTGGGCGGCTTCCAAATTGGGTGTTCCGCTGATGATAGCGACCGGGGAGTGCCACCAGGCCGTACCATCGGTAGGATAGACCACTTCAACGGGGTAACCTTCCCGCTTGGCATTAACTCCGTCAGGGCTGACGCCAAGCAGCACTTCGCCAAGCGACGCCTTGTTGGGCGGTTCGCTGCCGCGCTCTGCATAGTACGGAATATTTTCATCCAGTTGGGCCAGGTAATCCCAACCGTCCTCTTCACCCAATCGCTGGATAATGGATGCCATGGCCGTAAAAGCCGTGCCGGATATCCCGGGGTTGGGCATGAGAATTTCTCCTTTTAAATCAGGATTCAATAGATCTGCCCACGTTTGGGGAATAGGAACACCCAACTCCTCGGCCAGGTCCTTATTTACTACAAAAGTAACCAGCACAATGGAAACACCGGTCCAGTAACCATCCGGATCTTTAAACCGATCTTCAATGTACGCCGCTTCGGGGGAAATATAAGCTTCCAACAATCCTTCATCTGCTGCCACCATGAAACTGTCAACTCCACCGCCAAACCACACATCGCCCAGGGGACGTCCTTTTTCGGCTCGCATGCGGGAGAGCACTTCCCCGGAGGACATGCTTATAAATTCAACCGGAATGCCTGTATCCGCGGTAAAAGTATCCATGATTTCCTGCAGACCTCCGTAGGCTGCATATATCTGCAGCGGTTCTCCGGTGTATTCCGCAGGAGCTTCTTCTCTTTCATCCGTTTCATCTGCCGCTTCACCGGGTTCTTCAACCGGTTCTTCAGCCCCGTTACCGGCCGGTTCAGGACTGTCAGCACACCCGGAAAAAGAAAACGCAATCATCAAGCTCAAAAGGAGAATGATCATTAACCACCGATTTTTCTTTATTTCTTTTCTGATTGACATTGCTGTGAACCCCTCCCATATTTTTTCTCAATTTTTTGCTGTATAAACTTTATCAAAAGCAGTACGTTATGCCCAATACATAATTTCTATATATTGTCTTTAATGTATTGATAAAAACTATGAGACACAAAGACGCATAAAAAAACCAGCCACGGTGCTGTACCGCAGCTGGCATGACAATCCCATTTATTTGACAATCTTATTTCCGTAAGAAATTATGAATCTCCTCCATATCGGGAAGTTCGCGAATGGGATAGACCTTTACAAAAACCACCTGACCGTTTTCATCAATGATGATGTTTGCCCTTTCCGAAAAGCCGTTTTTCTCCCGAAAAATACCGTACAGCGA
>SKMY01000018.1 GCA_007120815.1 Syntrophomonadaceae bacterium
GACTGCAGGGAAGGCCTTCAACCGGGATGAGAAGGAAGGGTTTTCATCGGCAGTGGATCTTTACCAGCGGCACACCGGCACTGAAACCGTGCCCAAGGGGGAGGTTCTCCATGTCTATACGGGTGTGCTAAAGCAGCTGAACCAACAGCGGACGTACCCTTTTTTTATCGGCCTGATGGGAGAAGCCGTAAAATCGAAAGGTTTCCATACGGCGGTATTGGGAAATGCGGATACCGATACGGAAGGGCGGCAAATAGTTGTCATGGCCATGGACGCCGAAGGTTCTGTCAGCTATGGCGATGTCAGTAAGGCCGTGCTCCGGGCGGATGCCCGGTTTCCTTATGGGCTGCGAAGCGATGCCCAGGCATATGGCCGGGCTTTGGAAAATTATCACGAAAAAGCCCGCTTAATCCTTGTGGATTGGGGGGATACAAAGCGAATTGATGCCTATTTGCCCCATCTCCCCGATAGAAGAAGGGGTGAGCTGCTGGAAGAAACCTTTAACGAACTGGATAGGTTTCTTTTAAGGGCATTTTCCCTGTTTTCCGAAAACACCCGGCTGCTCATGGTCACGCCATCCCCACCGGGACGTTCTGTAACCGGGGGACAGCTGCTGACGCCGGTGCTCTATTACAACCCGCAGCATCCCGGGCAAGGCAGGTTAACCAGCGACACCACCAGGAGATCAGGCATTGTTGCGTCTATTGATATCGCTCCCACGGTGCTGTCTTACCTGGACCTTCCTGCACCGATGTTTCTTTGGGGGGCGCCGCTAAATGTAATCGCTGATACAGATCCGTTATCCTCCCTGGAATCAATTTCCCGGCATACCAGGCGGGTATATATCCAAAGAGGGCCCTTGATAAGGGGGTATGTTCTGGCCCAGATTGTGTTTTTGCTTTGGGGTGCAGGCGCGCTGGTTTACAGGCATCGGTTTTTCCACTATGCCAGGTACGGGCTTTTTAGCCTCCTGGGATTGCCGCTGGCCGTTGTGTTGTCCCCTGCTCTCCCGTTCTTCCCGGCCTCGTCGGTTTATATCAATGCAGGCTTCCTTATTCTTTTGACCGGGGGCATTGTTCTGATTGCATTTGCGTTTTTTCGCCGCGACCGGGATCGGTTGTGTTTCTTGGCTTTACTGACCTTTACGGTTTTGGCCGTTGATCTTTTGGGCGGAGCGGTTTTAAACAGCCGTTCATTTCTGGGTTATGATCCAATTGCAGGGGCTCGTTTCTACGGACTGGGTAATGAGTACATGGGAATGATGGTGGGGTCTTTTCTGTTCGGGTTTTTGTCCCTGGGCGCTGCATGGCGACGATGGGAGGAAAAACAAGCTGAAACAGGGAAGCTGGCAGTTTTATCCAGGCTGCTGCCCAAAAGCGGTTCAATGGTTTTATCGCCCCTGCTTTTTTGTGGTTTAGGGCTGCTGCTGGTCTTCTTGATGGCATCTCCCCGCTTTGGCGCGAACTTTGGTGGGGCGGTGACCTCCGGGGTAGGTGTGGGGGTTTCCTGTGCGCTTCTGTTTAACGGAACACATTCTTTGTCTCTTCGTCGAAACGTGGCGTCCTTAAAAAGCGGGTGGGTGGTGGTACTGTTTGTTGCGCTGACCGGGTTGTTCCTATACCTGTTGAATGCCCGGATTTCCGGAGAAGCTGTTTCTCACCTGGGAAGGACCTGGGAGCTGGTGCAGGTGCGCGGCCTCGATGAACTGTTTAACGTGATAACCCGGAAAGCAGATATGAACCTGAAGCTGCTGCGTTATTCCATTTGGAGCCGGATTTTCCTGGTGTTGGTGGGCCTGGTAACCGTGTTGACTTTCTATCCGGCAGGTTTCATGAGAAAAATGTTTCTTGGACACCCCTTTTTTAAAACAGCCCTTTCGGGTATTGTTGCTGGTAGTATCACGGCCCTTTTGATAAACGATTCAGGTGTGGTTGCAGCCGCCACCACCATGCTCTACGGTGTGGTACCCCTGCTTATTCTGGATAAGCACTAATTTTTTAAATTTTGCAGGAGATCCAATCTCTTACATGGAAATATAGTGCACTGGAATGAGAAGGAGAAAGGTTTTTCGCCAATGACTGCCCGAAACGGCTCAGGGAAGCGGAAACTCCATTTTATAATAAAGAAAGGATGGACGGGTTGAATTCTTTGCAGAGTAAAACCTTGACGGGAAACATTAACGCACACGTTTTCCCGACAAATAAATTCAAAACGGTATTGGTAGCCGTATTTATTCAACAAGCCCTGGAAAAAGAGTTGGCTGCCCGGACGGCACTGCTCCCGGCGGTTTTAGAACGTGGAACCAGGCAGCACCCTACTTTCATGGACTTAAAAAGGGAGCTGGAGATGCTGTACGGAACATCTTTAGGTTCGGATGTGCTAAAAAAGGGAGAACGGCAGGTGGTCTCTTTTTCCCTTGAAGTGGTTAATGAGCGCTTTGCGCCGGAAGGGCAGTTGTTTAAAAAAGCCCTTTCCCTTTTGAGAGATGTGTTGACCGACCCCGTATTGGATAACGGTTCATTTAAAGTAGAATACGTGGAGCAGGAAAAGGATCAGTTGAGTAAAGAGATCCAAAACCTGATGAATGACAAAGTGAACTATGCCCTGGAGCGCTGTATTCAGGAAATGTGCAAAGAAGAACGCTACGGGGTTTATAAATATGGGGATATTGAATCCCTCGAACATTTAGAACCCCGTCAATTGTACGGCTATTACCGGGACATGTTTGAAAAGTATCCGGTCAACGTATTTGTAGTGGGTGACCTGA
>SKMY01000211.1 GCA_007120815.1 Syntrophomonadaceae bacterium
GCCAGGTTATTAACACAATGAGTGATGTTTTCATCACGGCGTGTTTTGGACCAAACAACGATATTAGTTCCAATCAGGTTTGCTCCCCTGGCCTGGCATATTTGTCTCATTGTGCCAACAGCCCGGGTGCCGCCCGTCCAGTTAAAAGGCAACTGCTTGGTCACAAAGCAGGCAATTTTTTTACCTTTTAGCGATGGAAGCTGTTTAAGGTATGCTTTCATCGCAGACGCAAGGGAGAAAGCCTGGACCGGCGAGCCAAATACAATGGCATCGTACGGATCAACTTGAGGGGTATTGTCCAGTTGGACGTCCTTACTCCCTGGAGAAGCGCTGCCGATGATTGTAACCTGCTCAATACTGGCTGCAAGGCCGGATGCTTCCAGTTCTTCCTGGAGTTTCTGGGCGACTAAAAGCGTGTTGCCCGTTTGGGAATACACAACAATACCGATCTTCATTTATTCCTTCCCACCTCTTATTGTATTTTGACTTAACCGATATTTCGGCTTTTTAGCTCACAAGCAGGATGGCATAACGATTCATGGTCTCATGGTAATGACGGAGCACCTCGATGGGGTACCCTGCACTGCGTGCCGTAGCAAAAACATCCACTGCCAGGGACTCCGGGCCGGGCCGGGCATCTTCTTTTTTCACGCAGCCCTCCCGGGAACCCACGCATTGATCACAAAGGCGGCACTCATCCATAAACAGCATGAATGCTTTATGGTAACCGGACCAAAACACATCCCTTTCTAAATCAATTAGCCGGTGGCTGACTTCCCTGCTCCATGGGGAGCGGTCCTCCGGGCGTTCTACCGCTTTGGGCAGGTGAAAAATAACAGCCTCGTCATAATCATTAAAAAATTCGCGGCACTCCTCTACAGAAGGCACCTGGGGCGGACAGGTCCCTTTTTTACCATAACTGGAACAACCGAACATGCATTTAAATCGCACCCACTGGGCCACCTGGATCTGTTCAGCTTTGATCCAGCGATAATCGCAGAACCCACGCTGATGGAACAAGGCCTCAAGCATGTCTTTCTCCATTTTCTCCCACTCCCCATGTTTATCTTTCCAACTCATATCATTAATAAACCCGACATCCTTAGAAACACCTGTATCCTGACAGACGGGGCGATCCAAGGCAATGGCTTTATCCAGGTTGTCGAACATTGAATCGTAAACCACGTTTGAAAGTTGCTTGTCCTCCTGGCTTCTCAATTCCTCCAGCTTATTCACCACATCGTCTGGAAGGCGTTTACCGATAATCCCGGTAAATTTTGCTATAAGTTCCGTTAAGGTTTGAATTTGTTCACTTTTCGTCACATTGGTACCCCCTTTATGCCAATTCAAGCAATATCTTGGCTTTTTTTACTCTTTCTTACCAAAGTATATCATTTAATTTTTTAACCTGTAAAGCCATTGTTGCGGCATTTTAGGAACAATGTGCACCCTTAAAACAACAAAAAAAGGGGTGTCCCCCTAAGTATTACTTAGGAACAAACCCTTTTCTTGTATAATACTTTAGACCTATTGTGTTTTTAAGTGTGGGTAAGCTTTAAACTATTGTTCTTCTACGATTTCTACAGTTCCACCCGCTTTTTGAATGGTTTCCACAACGGAAGACAAATCCAGCGCTCCTCCAAGCAGGGGAACACGAAGGATAATGCATATCCCCCCGGGAGAGGTTAATTCAAGAAGATTTAACAGGTTAATAACTGCTCCCGGTGGAATAAAAATCCGTAAAAGAGTACCCGGCAATTGCGGACAAATATCTGGGTGTTTTCTTTGATGCCCAGCAGTTCCTTCGTCTTTTTCGTTTTGCCATGTCCAACCTTCTCTATTCACTTGACTCATTATCATATATCACTCCTTTAAATATGTTCTACCATCATTCTATGAACAAAATCCGTAATTGTTACAGTCCAGATTGATGTCTATCATGTGTTGGGTATTAAATTCTATAATAGCTAAATAATATCTTTTAGGTTTTTTCTATCTGTTTCGATATTAGCGGCCAGAAAGGAGATTGTATGGATGGAAGTTGTAACGCGGGCGATCATTCTTTATGTCTGGTCTGTTTTTTTATTTCGTCTAATGGGTAAAGGGCTTTCCTTTCAACAGAAACCTTATGATTTTGCCGTGATCATTCTTATTGGATCGGCCGGGGGAGCCTTGATCGTTAACCGTGACGTCCCCCTGTTAAATGCTCTCGTCGCCATGATAGTCCTTTCTCTGCTGCATATGTTGATTAGTGTGAGCACATTGAATAACTCTTTAAAGTTTCTTATTGGGGGACAGCCGGATCTACTCATCAGGAACGGGCGCATTGTTAAAGTTTTGTTGGTGAAGGCAAAGATACAACCCAGGGTAAAAGCCCCTGAAACGCTTAGCCATCTTAAATCGCGGGAATAAATAAATAGCGCGGGAATAAATAAATAGAAGGAGGCGCTCGCCCCCTTCCTTATACAGCACTCATGTGATTTCCAAGAGAAACAATGGGTTTATCTATTCTTTTTTCCAACAAAGAACAGCGTTCCGGCTCCACCGACCAGAAGCCCAATGATCAAAAATTGATAAACCGGGTTAATTCCTTTGTGAGATCGACGTACCGGTAACCCCTGTAGTCGTTGTCTGATTCAACCATAACAATGGGTCTGTCGGGGTTTTCTTGATTGTGCTGCTCGATAACCCCGCTTTTACCGTCCAGCGCAATCTTTCTTTTTTCCGGAAGGATAAAGGCTGAGAGAAATAGGGCGCGTAA
>SKMY01000068.1 GCA_007120815.1 Syntrophomonadaceae bacterium
CTCATCACCTTCTAAACGGTAAAACCCTGGGCATGATTTTTCAAAAGCCTTCCACCAGGACGAGGGTTTCTTTTGAGGTCGGTATGTGGCAGCTGGGGGGGTACGCCCTTTTTCTCAGCAGCCAGGAACTGCAAATGGGACGTGGAGAGCCAATACGTGATACCGCTGCGGTGCTCTCCCGTTACGTTGACGGAATCATGATTCGCACCTTCGAGCACAGCCAGGTGGAAGCGCTGGCAGCGCATTCTACCGTTCCTGTCATTAACGCCCTTACGGACTACCTGCATCCCTGCCAGGCCCTGGCTGATATCATGACCATCCAGGAAAAACTGGGCCGTTTAGAAGGGGTTAAAGTGGGTTATGTTGGGGACGGCAACAACGTCGCCCATTCCCTCTTGTTGGGTTGTTCCAGGATGGGCATGGAAATCCGGGTGGGCTCCCCGGCCGACTATTTGCCCCAGCCGGAAGTTGCTGAGAAAGCCCGGGAGAACGCCCGGCAGTCGGGCGGCCAGGTGCTGATCACTGAAGACCCCATTAAGGCAGTTGAAGGCGTCGATGTGATCTACACAGATGTTTGGACCAGTATGGGCCAGGATGAGGAAAAAGCCCGGAGAAAAATCATATTTGGCCCTTACCAGGTAAACAGGCGTCTAGTTGGACACGCCTCCCCCGATGCTATCATTATGCACTGCCTCCCGGCATACCGGGATGAAGAAATCACTGCAGATATCCTGGAGGGTGAGCGGTCGGTGGTGCTGGAGCAGGCAGAAAACCGCCTTCACGCCCAAAAAGGTCTCATGGCGCTGATTATGTAGACCAGGCACGGGACAGGAAGCACGAAAGGGAAGCACGGGGACGGTTCTCTTGCTTCCAAAAGGGTTGAGTTAAAGCGAGGAGGCAGGAGAACCGTCCCCGTGCTTCCCTTCCGCGCAGAAAAAGGAAGCAGGAGAACCGTCCCCGTGCTTCCGTGCTTCCTCCGTCCCCATGCTTTCCAGGAGGTGGAAACACGGTTTTCATACAGACAAGAAAGGGTGATATGATGAAGAAAGTCGTTCTAGCTTATTCCGGGGGTTTGGACACATCGGTTATATTGAAATGGTTAAAAGAAGAATACGGTTATGAAGTCATTGCTTTTGCAGCGGATTTGGGCCAGGGTGAAGGCGAGCTGGATGGGTTGCAGGAAAAAGCCCTGGCTACGGGCGCTTCTAAGGTTTTTATCAGGGACCTTCGTAAGGAGTTTATAGAGCAATACGCCTTTCCTATGCTCCGGTCGGGAGCCATCTATGAAAGCAAATATATGATGGGCACGGCAATCGCCCGTCCCCTAATCGCCCGGGCCATGGTGCAGATCGCCCTGAAAGAAGGTGCTGAAGCTGTTGCTCACGGGGCTACGGGTAAAGGCAACGACCAGGTTCGCTTTGAGCTCACCGTCAAGGCACTGGCGCCACAGCTAAAAATTATTGCACCTTGGAGGATCTGGAATATTCGCTCGCGCAACGATGCCCTGGCTTATGCCGCCCGGCATAACATTCCCGTACCGGTTACCGCAGAAAAACTTTACAGTATAGACCGCAACCTGTGGCATGTTAGTTATGGAGGGGGTAATCTGGAGGATCTGTGCCAGGAACCCGTTGAAGATATGTTCATGATGACCCGGTCTCCCCAGGAGGCGCCGGATCAGCCAGAGGAATTGGAAATTTCTTTTGAAAAAGGGACTCCCGTTGGACTAAACGGCCAGCACCTGGACAGCTTGGAGCTCCTCACCCGGCTTAACCAACTGGCTGGTAAGCATAGTATCGGCCGGTCGGACCTGGTGGAAAACCGCCTGGTTGGGATGAAATCCAGGGAAGTATATGAAACCCCGGGTGGAACCCTGTTGTTTTTTGCCCACAGGGAGCTGGAACATCTTACCCTGGATCGGGAGACCTTTCACTACAAAGAATTAATCGCTCACAAGTATGCAGAAATAATCTATAACGGCACATGGTATTCGCCCTTACGCCAGGCCCTGGATGCCTTTATCGAAAAAACCCAGGAAAAGGTAACGGGTGACGTAAAACTGAAACTCTACAAGGGGAATATCAGCATTGTATCCCGGCATTCTCCGTATTCTCTTTATCATGCTGATCTGGCGACCTTTGAAGCCGATGACCTGATTGACCAAAAAGATGCTGGCGGCTTTATTAATCTTTACGGGCTTCCCCTTCAGGTAGAAGGGATGCTTCGGAAGACCTGGAAAGACGAGGTGGAATAACTCAAGTGGAAAAAAAGGCAAACCATAACCCCAAACCGTCGGATGATTCCGACGCCGGGCCAAAAAAAGAAAAACCCTGGGGCGGACGGTTTACTAAAGGGCTGGACGCCCGGGTAGAGGCCTTTTCTGCATCCTTGCCCTTTGACCGCAGGTTGGCCAAAGAAGATGTTTTGGGCAGCCTGGCCCACTGCCGTATGCTGGTTCATACCAAGATCATCTCCCCTGAAGACGGGGCGCTTATTGAGCAGGGGTTAAAAAAAATAGAAGCAGAACTTGAAGAGGGAACGTTCCCTTTTGACCTGGCCTACGAAGACATACACATGAACATTGAAAAACGGCTCATTGAGATAATCGGTCCAACTGGTGGAAAACTGCACACAGCCCGCAGCCGTAACGACCAGGTGGCCCTGGATATGCACCTTTTTGTCAAAAAAGAAATCAGGGCAGTGGAGCACCTGCTGCGCTCTTTCCAAGAAACCCTTTTGGACCTGGCCGAAAAAAACCAGGACATTGTTATCCCCGGATACACCCACCTGCAGCGGGCACAACCTGTGCTGTTTTCCCACCACCTGATGGCTTATTTTTGGATGCTGCAGAGAGACCGGGAACGTTTTGGGGACCTTTATAAAAGGGCTGACACCATGCCTTTGGGTGCCGGGGCGCTCAGCGGAACCCGATTCCCCATCGACCGGGAGTTCTCCGCAAGAGAACTGGGATTTGACCAGCTCTACGAGAACAGCATGGATGCGGTTAGCGACCGGGATTTTGTTATTGAGTTTATCTCCAATGCGGCCATCTTGATGATGCACCTGAGCCGGCTCAGCGAAGAGCTCATAATATGGTCGTCCCAAGAATTTTCTTTTATCGAACTCAGCGATGATTTTGCCACGGGAAGCAGCATGATGCCTCAGAAAAAAAATCCCGATGTTCCTGAACTTGTTCGAGGGAAAACGGGGCGAATATATGGAAACTTGATGTCCTTGCTTACTGTTTTTAAAGGGCTTCCCCTGACCTATAACAAGGATATGCAGGAGGATAAAGAGCCCCTTTTTGACACGGTGGATACCCTTAAGAACATCCTTGAGCTCTATCCCGCCTTGCTTTCCTCCATGGAAATAAAGGGAAAAATGATTGAACAAGCGCTGGCAGGTGATTTTTCTACGGCTACAGAACTGGCCGATTTCCTGGCCGATCAAGGGGTTCCTTTTCGAGAATCTCACCGGGTTGTCGGTGAGGTGGTCGGCTACTGCCTGGATAACGGGAAAAGGCTTCATGAGCTCTCCTTAGAAGAGCTGGGCCGGTTCCACCCCCTGCTTAAAGAATCAGATGTTCGGAACCTATTTAATCCCCGGGCTGCGGTAGAGGCCAGGGCATGTCGGGGAGGGACGTCTCCCTTGGCGTTAAGGGAGCAGGTACAGCGGGCCAGGCAGTTGATGGAAAAAGTCTTTGCCCTTGAGCAGGAAAAAAAAGATTAACCGGGAATTATATACTATGGTGTCAACTCTTTTATTAGGAGGTGGGCCTGTTTAACAGGCAAAACCATGTTTAAAAAGGTGCTACTTGCCATGGACTCTTCTTCTGCAGCCTTCGAACTGTTTAATTGTGTTCCTGATTTAAGGAAAATGGGCCTTGAAGAACTATTGATTGTTCATGTAATCAACTTTGAAGCGGTTCGAGGGGAAGACGTTCAGCTTCACAAAGATCGGTTTGTCAAAAGGGTCGATGATAAACTGAAAGCCATTGAAAAAGAAAATATCAAAGTTAAGCTAGTAATTCCCCACGGACACCCTGCAGAAGAGATCGCGAAAGTCGCTGATACTGAAAATGTTGACCTGATATTAATTGGATCCATTGGGGAGAGCATTATCCGGGAAATATTCCTTGGCAGCACCGTTAACGAGCTCATCCGTCTTACAAAGGCACCTGTACTTGTAGAAAAATATATTTCTCTAGGAGAAAAGACCCGGCGTATCCCGATCTTTTTGCAAAAATGGGCGACCGTGATGCTGCCTTCTGATTTTTCCGAGGCTTCTGAGGCTGTATACCAGAAGTTTCTGGATAATGCCGATAAGCTGCACCGCGTTATTTTGCTGCACGTTGTCGATAAAGGTCACTCCGATGCCGACATCGCTAAACATACGGAAAACGCTCAGAAGCACTTGCAGAAATGGGAAGAGCAATTCAAAGCCCGGGGTGTTGGTGATGTAGAGGTCAAGGTGTCTACCGGTGTCGCTTCCCAGCAGATCAATGACATTGCTGAATTTGAAGGGGTTACCATGATTGCCATGCCCACGCGCGGACTGGGCTACTTGTCCAACTTGCTCATAGGTAGCACGGCAGATGCTGTTGTCCGGCGTTCCAGCCGGCCCGTCCTGCTGTTTCGTGGAAAATAATACGCAAACGGGGGTCCCGAGAGAGCCCCAGCGCTTTCGGCGCAGAGCAACTGGAGCCGACGCCGGAAGCGGAAACGCCAGTTTCATACTATCTTATCAGGAAAAATTGCTCTCCGTACTTTTTGGGGAGCTTTTTTCGGTTGCTTTTTTCGCCCAGGTACGGGTATAATCAAAAAAGCTGTATGGCATCAGCATGATAAACCGGATAAAGTACGGTGACTCTATGGAAAGTATTCCCCGAAAATATGACCGACGTTACGTACCGTCTCCCCAACGTTTTGCCCGAGTCATGGAGTTACTTCAAAAAAACCAGGATGAGATGGTTACTGTTGTTCAGCAAGTTGCTACTTTGAAAAGCGAGCTAAATGAAGCAGATGACCCAACGCTCCTGTTCAGGCTGGGCAGTTATTTTTATGAGTACTATTTGATGGTGGAGGATATCTTGCTGGCCGTTGCAGCGCTTACAGACCAGTGGGTGCCGGGCAGCCTGGATTGGCACGAGCGACTGCTTAAACTTTTGAAAAAGCCTGTTGAAGAAGCAAGGCCTCCGGTTCTTTCCACAAACACAGCTGAGTTGCTGGAAGATTACCTGTATTTTTATCTATTCTTTCATAAACACTGTTCCAGTTTATCCAGCTCAAAAGTCAAAATGCTATCAGATAATTTGGAGAAGACCCATAACAGGGTAATAAATGATTTATCTAAATTCTACCGGGTATTAAAAATTCTTAACAAGTCTTAAACCCAGGCCTGAAGGAGGAGTGAAATTGGGACGTATTACGATCAACCATGAAGGATGCAAAGGATGCAGGTATTGTGTTGATACCTGCCCCAGGGATCTTATTTCCATTAACACAGAACAAATCAACACTCTCGGCTACAACCCGGCCCAGTTTATCAACAATCCGGACAAGTCGTGCGTGGGATGTACCCTGTGTGCCGAGATTTGCCCCGATGTGCTGATTGAGGTTTACAGGGAGAAGAAGGGGGAGAAAAAACAAGCATGAGTAAGCGTACTATGATGAGAGGCAGTGTAGCCCTGTCAGAAGGCGCTCTAATCGCCGGTTGTCGGTACTATTTCGGGTATCCAATTACACCGCAAAATGAAATTCCCGAGTACCTGTCCCAGCGCCTTCCTCAGGAAGGTGGGGTTTTTATCCAGGCGGAGAGCGAAGTCGCCTCTATCAATATGCTGTTAGGCGCAGCTGCTGCAGGCGCCCGGGCCATGACTTCATCCTCAGGGCCCGGCATGTCATTGATGCAGGAAGGGCTTTCCTACATGGCGGGTTCCGAGCTTCCAGGGCTGGTTGTTAACATTACCCGTATCGGTCCCGGTCTGGGGGGGATTGCCCCGTCCCAGGGCGATTACTGGCAGGCAACCAGGGGGGGTGGCCATGGTGACTACCGCACCATTGTCCTGGCCCCAAACTCGGTCCAGGAAATGTATGATTTGACCATAAAAGCCTTTGAGTTAGCGGATAAATACCGTAATCCGGCCCTTATTTTAGGGGACGCCATGCTTGGTCTGATGAAAGAACCGGTCCAGTTGAGCGAACTTAACATTGAACCAACGGACAAGCCCTGGGCCCTCCGGGGAGCAAAAGGGAAAAGCGCCAAGCTAATTAAGTCCCTTTACTTAAAAGATGGGGAAATGGAAGTACACAACTGGCACCTGTACGAAAAGTATATGCAGCTCAAAGAAAATGATACGCTGGTGCAGGCGGAACTGGAAGATAAGATGGATATCCTGGTGGTTTCTTTTGGCTCCTGTTCCAGGATGGTGCAGTCCGCTGTCCGCCTGGCCCGTTCCCGGGGAATCCGGGTAGGGATGATCCGACCCATTACCCTTTACCCGTTTCCCGATAAGGTTATTTTCGAAGCGTCCAAAACCGCAAAAAAAGTGCTGACCGTGGAGATGAACACGGGACAGATGTGGGATGATGTTCGTTTATCCCTTGCTCCCGGGTGCCAGGCCCGCCTGATGGCCAGACCGGGTGGGGCCATTCCAACCCCACCGCAGATTCTAAATGAAATGGAAACTTTCTTAAAGGCAGGTGATCAAGTTGCAGAAAGTATTTGCTAAACCGGAATCATTAATCGATACCACATTCCACTTTTGCCCCGGCTGCCATCACGGCATCGTCCACCGGTTGATTTGTGAAGCCATCGATCATTACCAGGTCAGGGACAAAACCATCGGTATTCCCGGCGTGGGCTGCTGCGTTTTTATGTACGATTATATTGACATCGATTGCTGTGAAGCTCCCCACGGCAGGGCGCCGGCTGTGGCTACCGGTTTTAAACGGGTTTTACCCGGACACGTCATTTTTACCTACCAGGGGGACGGAGACTTAGGGGCCATTGGCATGTCTGAGGTGGTGCATACGGCCAATCGGGGAGAGAATATCACGGTCATTTTTGTCAACAACAGCGTTTATGGGATGACAGGGGGCCAGATGGCACCAACCACCCTCTTAGGCCAACAAACAACCACATCGCCCTACGGCAGGGACTTTCAGACCGACGGCTATCCCATTCGAATGACGGAAATGCTGGCCACCCTGGAAGGAGTTGCCTATGCCTGCCGGGTGTCGCTGCATACGGCCGCCCACGTGAAAAAAGCCCGGAAGGCCGTCATGAAAGCTTTTGATATGCAATTGAGAAACATGGGATTTAGTTTCGTGGAATTGATTTCATCCTGTCCGACCAACTGGGGTATGAGCCCACAGAAAAGTGTGGAGCGCCTGGAAGAAGAGATGATCCCGTATTACCCTCTGGGTACCTTTAAAGAACGGAAAGCCCCGGATTACTTGTAAGACCGGGCTGTGGCGTGGCGTCATTGGGCAAAGCCTTGCGGGCGTTAGCCGCCACTGCCTTTCAAATAATGCTATTGATGTTTGGGTTATCAAAAAAAAGAGGTGGTAAGATGTACTACGATGTTATTCTGTCGGGTTTTGGAGGGCAGGGAATTTTGCTTATCGGTGACATTCTGGCCCAGGCGGCCATGATGGAAGACAAGCATGTCACCTGGATGCCTGCCTACGGCGTTGAAATGCGAGGCGGGACTGCCAACTGCACCGTTGTGATTTCGTCGGAAACCATTGGTTCACCCATTACCGATGAGCCCCAGGGATTAGTCTGCATGAGTAAACCATCCCTGATTAAATTTCAGGAGAGAATAAAAAAGGACGGGCTGCTTATCGTCAATACCTCCTTTGTTGATGAAGAGCTGGTCACGCGTAAGGACCTGGAAAAGATCTGCCTGTCAGCCAGCGAGCTGGCATTCCAGGAGGTTGGCCAGCACAAGATGGCCAACATGGTTGTTTTGGGAGCTTTCCTTGCTGCCAGCGAAGTGGTCAAAATTCAAACTGTGGAAGAGGCTCTCGGTGAACTGTTCCAGGGTGAAAAAGAAAAACTCATTCCGTCCATGATACAAGCACTAAAATGTGGGATAGACTACTATGACAAACAGGAGGTGTAATTGTGGCTGATCAAGAGCGAAATGAAATTAACGTCGCGGAAACCATTAAAACACTTAGACTGGAGAAGCAACTTTCACTGCAGCAGGTAGCCGAGCGAACGGGCTTTTCTACGGCGCTGCTCTCCCAGATTGAAAATCACCTGATATCTCCCCCCCTGGGAACCCTGGGGAAAATTGCCCGCGCCTTGGACGTTGATATGGGGTATTTTTTTGGAGCACCCAGCAATGCCGAATTTACTATCGTGCGGAACAATGAAAGGCGCCCCGTCTCCCGGGTTGCTTCCAGGCAGGGTGTTAAATATGGCTACTCCTATGAATCCCTGGCCTTTGAGCAAAAAAATCGTCACATGGAGCCTTTTATTGTCATCTTGGAACCCGCAACCCGGAAAGACCGGTATGCATACAGTCATGAGGGGGAGGAGTTTATTTTTGTCCTGGAAGGCAAAATGGAAGTTGTGCTGGGAGAGCATGTCGATATCTTAGAGCCAGGCGATTCGATTTATTTTAACTCCCAAATTCCCCACAGGGTGCAGTGTGCTGAAGGGGACCAAACAAGAATACTGGCGGTAATCTACACCCCCTGACAAGGGGATGTTTTATCAGTACCCTTCAAATATATTCCATTTCAGGAACAATAAGGAGGCCAAAATCTGTACAATTCCGATAAAAAAAGTGGCCAGTAAAAAGCCTCCTGCATGGGTGAACGAACTGACAATGCTCCAGATGCCGATAATCATGAAAATAATAAACAGCAGCCATTGCCTGTGTTGAAATTTGTTGCGCAATTTAAATCGCCTCCTTTATGCGTGTTATAATAGTTTATTCATCATAAACGGTTATTTCCCTTTTTTTTGTGGGGTTTTTTAACTTCGGGTATTATTTTATCAAAAAAAACAGGAAATAAAGACAATAATGGCGAATATTTGCATGTAAATCCACATAAGCCGTCATGATTACCTAACGTCTTATGTATTCAAGAGGGGTGTATAACTTGTTATCTTCCGGGGCACATGGTCAAATCGGCGTAAGGAATGGAACCATCACAGTTGTTAACCCCCAGGGAGATGGACTTTCAGCTGTTCTTTACCCACCTGAAGAAAAAGGCGTTATTTTTTTTAACGGTAAACCGGTTGAAGAAGCGATTGAAGTTAAAGAAGAAGATGTCATCGAAGTAAAGGAATCAATCGTTTTGGAAGAGCCCAAACTAACGGTTAAAGTTTCCTCCGATGGTTTGTCTGCAACAGTAGCGGTTTTCCCAAAGGTGACCGGTTTCTACCGCTTAAAAGATACAGAAATGTCTGCAAGTTTGAAGCCTGTCCTGGAGAAAAAAGAAGAAATTGAGCCGACCCTTGCTATCATGGATGCAGAAACTGCACTGCTGGATAAAAAAGTAACCGAAGGCATTGATTATATCGCCCTAAAAAATGCCCTGGAAAAAGCAGAAGGAATCGATGTAGTGGTCGCTCGTGGTAAGCCCAAAACGGAAGGAAAAAACGGTTATATCGAATATTTAATTAACACGGAAGTTGAAACCATTAGCTATGAAGATGAAGTGAGCCGGGCTGATTTTAGGGAAAGATATCGCTATCCCACTTTAAAAAAAGGTGATATTATCGCAGTGTTACATCCACCTTTAAACGGTGTTCCCGGCAAAACTGTTACGGGCAATATCATTCCCCCAAAGCCGGTTCGTCCGGCAAAATGCCGGCTGAGAGAAGGGGTTAGTCTGAGCGAAGGCAAACCTCAACATATTATCTCTTCAAGAGATGGACGGTTGGTTGTTCAGGGCAGCAATATCAAAGTCGTCAATTTATTGGTCCACCATGGCGATGTAGACTTGGAAAGCGGGAATATTCGATTTATTGGTGATGCAACTGTTTATGGAAATATAACGGAAGGCATGATGGTTGATGTTTTAGGGGATTTACAGGTTGAGGGAAACGTTTACGGGGCAAAATTAAGCGCGGGTGGCGGGATTTCCATCAGCAAAAATATTATCAAGTGCCAGGTAGACAGCGGGACCTTTTACGGTACAATCGACCTGGTTGTGCCGGTTTTAAAAAATCTGGAAAGAGAATACAGCAGCTTCCTGGCCGGCTTTAAAGAGGTTATAAAAGGTGTAGCAGGAAAAGGACAAGAAATAAACCAGGACATGATAAATAAAATATTCCAAGCCGTTTTGGAAAAGAGCGCGCCGGATATGGGTGAACGGGTAAAGGCCCTGGATAATACACTCTCGAAAAATGAAGACGTCCGGTTTGACTTGCTTAAAGGAATTGTCAAGCTCCTATCGGCCATCCTGTCAAAAGATCTGCTGCTCAACAAGTTCAACGATTTAGATAAAATTGAAACCTCAATAAGGGCCATGTTGAGGGACTTTGAAGCGACCTTGGA
>SKMY01000262.1 GCA_007120815.1 Syntrophomonadaceae bacterium
GATATGGTTTCGGATATGTTTATCCAACACTAATTTGGTAAGTTCCAATTTTGAAGGGGTTTGTTCCGGCCTCTTTTTTTTCGGTTTTTCTTTCTTTCTACTCCTGTAACCATTAAGCCAGTCGGGCTTGAAGGAGATTCCAATAACAGTAAATACCATCTTCACCTTTTGTCTGCCGGAGGTGTTTATTTCAATTTTGAAAAAAGGCGTTCGAGAAAATGTGGCAAAAAGCGTTAAGCTTTCCCGGTAGTTTCCAGCAATGCTGTACTGATAAGTGCCCAACATTATGATAATAAACAAGACCAGCATCACAAAAGCGATGAGGAGTACATATGAAAAAATAGTCACTTCACTAACCTCCTTTTAAACGGGCCAAAATCTTAATGACCGCAAACTTCTCCTTGCTGTTTTTTCTAAGGTTCTTCCGGTATATAACATCAATGATTGAATAACCTTGCGTCCCGGCATGTAATAGGCACCATTAAAAACGTTTTTCCAAGCGGTGTACTGTATTTTTACGATGTCACTTACTGTAATGTTTCCTTCCAGGTCCATCTCCTTAAAGTAATGATCGATGGCCTCTGCTCTTAATTGGGACAGTTCTTCGGGAACTGGAATTTTTTCTTTTATGCCTTTAAGATGCCAATCCAAAACAATGTACTGATTCAGTTCACGCTGACATGAAAAGCAGTATTTCAGGTGTTCTTCTAATAATATTCTGTCCAGTTCGCCTAGTTGACCATCGATATAGGGCTGAAGTAGTTCCTTAAAACAGTTCATTTTTCAGACACCTCCATCTCCAGGCTTTTTTTCAAAAGCTTTCTTGCCCTAAAAATATTGTTTTTGACCGTTCCCAATGGTTGGTCCAGGGCTGAGGCAATCTCGTCATAAGTCATTTCTTCAATACATCTCAAGATGATGGATATGCGGTATTGAGGGGGCAGCTGTTCAATAGCCCGTATTATCCTTTCATAACTGTCCCGGTAAACAATATCCTCCTCAACATCCTGATTCGAAGCTAAGAATTTATGGAAATTGGGACTATCATCCTGGCCGCTAAGATGGTCTAAAGACAAAACATGATGCTTTTTCTGATTTCTACGATAATTTAATGAAGTATTAATGGCAATTTTTTTTATCCAAGGGAAAATAGGTCGATTTTCTTCAAACAAGTGGATGGAACGAAATATTCTCAAATAGACCTCTTGCAAAATCTCCAATGTTTCCTCTTTGTTAAAAGTAAAACTGTAGCAGAGCCTGTACATGGAATGTTCATAATGAGAAAGGAGTTCGTTAAAGGCATCCCGATCATTATTCTTACAGCGCCTAACAAGGTCTTCCATATCCATCTATTCTTTCCTTTCACATCCCATTGTAATACTATACACGCTAAAAAGAATAAAGTTTCAAGTTATCATACAAAAACCCTACCCTACAACAATGGAGACAAAAGCCGGGCCCCTGATTCTTTAAACCGTTTATACAGAGGACGCTTTAGAAATTCCTCTAAATTGACTGGAATAGAGTGTTCCATGTCCAACTTGAAGGTGTCTTCTAACTGTCTAGCCAGGACTTCATCATAAATAAATGCATTTATTTCAAAGCTGTAATAAAAGCTGCGCATATCCATGTTTGCCGTTCCAATTACGGCTACCTGGCTGTCTACTGTTAAGGTCTTAGCATGCACAAACCCTTTCTGGTAGTGGTATATTTCAACTCCGGCCCTCAACAGATCTGTAAAATATGATTTGCTCGCCCAATAAACAATATAGTGGTCAGGCTTCCCAGGAAAAATGATTTTCACATCCACGCCAGCGAGGGCTGCAGCTTTTAAAGCTGTGGCAATACTGTCATCCAGTATGAGATAGGGCGTGGTGATAAAGATGTTTTCCCGAGCCGTTGCTATGGCCGTGAAGTATGCGTGATGTATGGCTTCCCAGTTTCCGTCGGGGCCGCTGGCAGCAATTTGTACAGGCTGACCGCCAACATAGGAGCGGTCGGGGAAAAGCGTTTTATTATAAATCACTTCCCCCGTCGTAAATTGCCAGTCACTAACAAAAACACCTTGCAGGATATCCAGGGCATCGCCTTTTATCTCCAGGTGCGTGTCGCGCCAAAAGGGGAAACGCTTGCCACCATCGATATATTCGTCTCCAATATTTAAACCGCCCAAAAAACCAACTTTACCGTCAACCAGCAAAATTTTACGGTGGTTTCGATAATTCATCCACGTGCTGGGAACTGGAAGGGTTAGCGGCATGAAAGCAGCCACGTCAATGTCCGCTTTTTTCAGTTCTTTAAGGTAGCGCTTGCCAAGTTTTCGACTTCCAAGCCCATCGTAAAGAAAACGTACCTTGACCCCTTGTCCGGCTTTTTTTATCAAACGGTCTTTTAATTCGTTGCCAATCTCGTCATCTTTCACAATAAAGTATTCCAGGTGTATATGGTGACGGGCACATTCGATGGCATCAAAAACTGCAAGAAACTTTTCCGTCCCGTTATTTAGAACACGGCATTGATTGTTTAGCGATACGTAGGTGGGACTGATGGCAGAGATAATACGGGAAAGGCGTTTTTTATCACTCAAGGCGATAGAAGAATCGTGCAATAAATCTACCGCTCCCCGGGCTTTATCCAGCTTCTTTCTTAATGTCGGGATATCTCCTTGATTCATTTTCCAAAAAAACTTATACCTGGAAGAGCTGCGTCCAAAAAAGAGATAAAAAATTAGTCCGACAACCGGTAGAAATGCCA
>SKMY01000106.1 GCA_007120815.1 Syntrophomonadaceae bacterium
ATTGTTGTTTGTACCCCACCGGGAGAAAATGAAGAAGCGGAAATCGGAACCCTGGCTGCAGCAAAAATAGCCGGGGTAACTGAAATATACCGGGTCGGTGGCATGCAGGCCATTGCAGCTGTTGCCTTCGGCACGGAGACGGTTCCCCGGTTAAGCAAAGTTGTCGGGCCGGGAAACGCCTATGTTAGTGCGGCTAAGCGCTTGCTCCACGGTGTGCTGGATACCGGACTGCCTGCAGGGCCCAGTGAAAGCATAATATTGGCCGATGAATATACAGACCCCGGCATTGTTGCCCTGGACTTGCTGATTGAAGCTGAACACGGGCCCGACTCCTCATCTCTTTTGGTGACCCATTCCCGGACCCTGGCTGAGAAGGTGCCGCCTCTGGTGGCCGAGCGGATGCTGCAGCTTCCTGAACCCCGGCGAACGTACGTAGAAACGGTATTCAATCGTTATGGCGGTATTGTATTAACGGAAAGCCTGGAAGAATCCATTGCCTTTGTCAATGAATATGCGCCGGAGCACATGGAAATTTTAACTGAAGATCCCTTTGCCGTGCTGCCTGATATCCAGCATGCCGGGGAAATTTTGCTGGGACCCTATACCCCGGTAACGCTGTGCAATTTTTTGATGGGTCCCAATGCGATACTGCCCACGGGCTCATTTGCCCGGGTGTTTTCAGGCGTTTCTGTGCATGATTTTTTGAAGCGCTCTTCGTTCGGTTATGTTACGGAGGAAGGGTTTAACCGGGTAAAAGATAAAGCGGCCCGCTTTGCCGACCTGGAAGGATTCCCTGCCCACGCCCTGGCGGTTCGCCAGCGACCGGGCACGCAAAAATAAGTTTCTTTACGTTCCATCTCAATATGATTTTGGAGGAGGTGTCAACGGCGCCTTCGGGTGTCGAGCAATGAAAGTCACTGCAAACCGAAAAACAGCCGAGTCGGATATCCGCGTGACAGTTGATTTTAGTCCCCGTGTATCGGAACCCAAGAAAGGGCTCCAGACCACCATGCCCTTCTTAAACCACATGCTGGAACATATTTCAGCTCGCGGAGAATTAAACCTGGAGGTTTCCGTTCAGTTATCTGACATTTACCTTTATCACGTGGTCTGTGAAGATATCGGAATGACACTGGGTGAGGCGCTGCGGGGATACGTGGAGGCCCGGTTAGAGAACGGGTTAAAAGGTTACGGTTTTTCCCTGGCCACCATTGATGAAGCCCTGGCTCGAGTGGTTATCAGTTTTGAAAATCGTGCATATTTAGGCTTTTCGTCTCCCGGGGTCTCTATTCCGGCACAGACGGAGAATACCAACTCCGAAGATTTGAAAACATTTTTGGAAGGATTTGTACAGGGTGGACGCTGCACGCTCCACGTCGATGTGCTAAAAGGCGAAAACGGCCACCACATCTGGGAAGCGGTTTTCCGTGCCCTCGGAGAAGCCCTTTACCAGGCCCTGGAAACCAGGGACTGGAGAAAAGGGATCACTTCCGGGGTTGCCGGACCTGTTAAAACCGGTGTTGATATTAAAAAAGCATAAACAGTGAGGATTAGAGTGAAACCTGAGAATACCGCCTTGAAAAGGAAAATAATTTTCGACATGGACGGCGTGATTACTGGGGAAAGCTGCTACTGGGATGCCGCAGCCCTGACAGTATGGGAACTATTATATGCCCCTGATTTTATGGCCCTTCCTGTTTCCCAGGGGCTGCCCACTTTTTCCCCTTCGCCGACAAAAAGCGATGTATCTGTCATACGGAGCATTATTTTTTGCCGTGACCAGGTGATCTCATTTTTTAAGCGCAGGGCGCTAAACTCTAATTGGGACCTGGCGTACTTGACATTTTGTTTTCAACTGGTTAACGTGTTAAAGTTGTTTTCCGCGACTGGGTTGGAAAGAAACAGGCTGCCCCAGGCTCCCGGCGAAGGGTTGAAGCTGGAACAGCTCAAGGCATACGGTGAACGGCTTCGTTCCAGCGGCTCGCTGGACGAGGCACTTTCTTTTGATACGGTATTAAACTCGTGGGCCGGTGAAGCCCGGGGGCTGCAACTCGTTGACCGGCTGGTCCAGATGGTCCCTGGCCGGTATAAGGATATCGTTCCAGAAACATTTTCCGTAAAATCCCTGCTCTGGAAAGGCATTCAGCGGGTATTTCAGGAGTGGTATTTCGGTGACGAACAATTCAGGCCCCTTTATGGAGAAAATCCCTTTCACCCTGGAAAAGAAGGGCTCATATACCGGGAAGAACCGGTCTTGCCTCAAGGGCGTGTTCACGAAACGCTGGCGAACCTCCGAAACCGGGGATGGATCTTGGGAATTGCCACCGGGCGGCCCTTTAACGAGCTCAACCCACCCCTGGAAAAGATGAACCTCTGGGATTATTTTGACCAGGGTTCAATTGCGACATTTACGGATGTGCAGCGAGCAGAATACCGAATTAAAGAGATAAAAGGACAGGAGAATCAAAAAAAAGACGTTTCGTTGGGAAAGCCCCACCCGTTTTCTTTTTTAAAGGCTTACTGGGCTGAGATGTACCCGGAGTATGAACTGGCCTCCCCCAATTTCCCCCGTCCCCCTGAAAACGATTGCTGGATTGTAGGGGACTCTATGGCCGACCTGATGGCAGCACGAAAAATGGGAGCAGGATTTATTGGCGTCCTGACGGGTCATAACGGCTCATCCAATGAGCCCCTGTTCCACAAGGAAGGTGCCCGGGCCGTATATCCCGATATAACCTATTTACCCCGA
>SKMY01000158.1 GCA_007120815.1 Syntrophomonadaceae bacterium
CTACAATTTTACCCGGAACTGAGACATAACCCGAGTGTAGTGTTTTTTGATGACTACCTGCAAGCGCCGGTTTTTGAAAAAGCAAAACCCATGACGACCGGTAGCCATGCTGCCTTGTTTGGTGCTATGCTGGGATATAAGAAAATTTTCCTCTTGGGTGTTGACTGCACTTTTGTACAGCAGATTCCTGAAGCCAAAAACGTAAAAGGCAACCTATTGGAAATGGCAAAGACACCCAAGAAGAATCCCAATTATTTCACCGATGACTATCAGCAAAAAGGGGACCGCTTCAATATCCCAGATTCAAATCCAAATTTGCACTATCAAAGCTGGGTTGCGGTCAAGGAATTTATGCAAAAACTAGGTATTGATGTAATAAACTGCAATCCAGATTCCCAGCTCGACTTATTTGATTATATTGACTTGAAAGAAAAACTTAAATAATATCCTTATAAAGGTCCCCAACCTCTTTAAACCAGCACCGTGAGCCAGCCTTGTCCTTTTTAGAAAATACAGCAAAAACCATTGCTGAAAATCTGAAAAATGGGCAGCTCATAGTCTTGGAGAGCACTACATACCCCGGGACAACTCGGGATATTATCCTGCCTATACTTGAAAAACAGGGCTTAAAGTAGGACAAGACTTTTACCTGGCTTATTCCCCGGAAAGGATAGATCCAAACAACAAAAGCTATCAGGCAAGGGATATTCATAAGGTAGTAGGAGGTATAACCGAAAAGTGCCTGGAAAGGATAGCAGGTTTATACAGCAAGGTTTTTGAAAAGGTGGTCCCTGTTTCCTCTGTGGAAGTTGCGAAAGCCAGTAAACTTTTAGAAAACATTTTCCGTAGCGTCAATATCGCTTTGGTTAATAAGACAAAAGTGCTTTTTGATCGCATGGGTATTGATATATGGGAAGTGATCCATGCTTCATCCAGCAAGCCCTTTGGCTTTACTTCCTTATTATCCCGGACCGGGCCTTGGTAGTCACTGTCTTCCGGTAGACCCTTTTTACCTAAATTGGAAAGCACGGAAGTATGATTTTGCGACCAGATTTATTGAGCTATCCGGGGAAATAAACACATCCATGCCCTATTATGTGGTTCAAAAAACTGTAGATGCTTTAAATGAAAATGGAAAAAGCATTAAAAATGCCAGATTGCTACTTCTTGGTGCTGCATATAAGAAAGATGTCGATGATATCCGGGAATCTCCCGCTGCAAAAATCATTACATTATTGCAGACAAAAAGAGCGCTTGTTTTCTATCATGAACCCCATAACCCGGTTATTAAAGGAATGAGAAAATATCCGCAGCTAACCTTAGAATCTGCTCAACAAAAGAAGATTTGCTCCAGGAATCAGACTGCGTGATTGTTGTAACCGATCATTCCTTCTACGATTATGAGTGGATTTTAGAGAAAAGTTTGCTAATTGTGGATATGCGCAACGTAATGAAAGATAATAATAGCTCAAAATTGTAAAAGCATAATGAGGAAGGAGATAGTAACTGACTGAAGAAAAAAACATATTTGTGACTGGTTGCGCAGGTTTTATCGGTTTTCACGTAACCCAAAGGTTGCTCGATGACGGTTACTACGTTGTAGAGCTGGATAACCTCAACGATTACTATGATGTATCCCTTAAAGAAGCCCGGTTAAATGCGCTTTAAAAAAGGGACAGATTTTATTTCTTCAAAGCATCACTTGACGAGCAAGAAATAATAGAAAATGTATTCTAAAATAGTGAATTCAGCAGGGTACTCCATCTAGCTGCGTCCAGGCCGAGCTTGTACGCTACAGACTGAAAAACCCTCACGCCTATATTGACTCGAACATCGTTGGAGTTTTAATATCTTTGAAGGATGCCGAAACAGCGAAGTTAAACATTTTATTTTTGCATCTTCCAGCTCTCGTTACGGAGCAAATACTCGGAACCCTTTTTTCTGTTAAACATAACGTAACCATGAGCTTATATGCCGCCACAAAGAAATCCAATGAACTCATGGCTCATACTTACAGCCTCCTATATAATCTGCCTGTTAAGAGGCTACGTTTATTTACTGTATATGGCCCCTGAGGTAGGCCTGACATGGCCCTGTTCAAGTTTACCAGGGCAATATTAAATGGAGAGTCTATACAGGTGTTTAATTATGGTAGCGTGAAAAGTGACTTTGTGTAGGGTTTCCTGCGTAGCCCAAAAACTTCGATAAATTATGGCTTTTAGCCCTGTAATGTGCTAGAATCGTGCTAGGAAAACCTTCACTGATCTTCAAAATCCTTGGAGCGGCCGGGCAAAGTCGTGTGATTAAGTGGGTGGAACTCCCACCTTCCACCTGGTAAGGCTTAGCCGAGCCACCATTAGCGAGTCATGGATTTAGTAGAGTAATCTGGTGCATTAAGCGTTGACAGTCAGACATTAGGCCTGAAAGTGATTGAGCCCCGAAAGTTGAACACATGGGAAGGGCGACAGCTTCAAGGAGCTGGAAGATAATACCATGCCAGGCGCTATGGCGAGTCTAACATGGTTTCCCCGGGGTCGAAGAGCCATGCATGCTGTACAATGGTCACACGGCAACCCGAGAGGCCCTGACCGCTCTTCCATTGCATATGAGGAGTATGGCTGACAAGCTGTAACAGGTAAGAAGGTCAAACGGCGGCCAAGGAGTCGGATTGCTGCGGAGTACCTATGAAGCAGGGTAATGCCCGCAGAGGAAAGGCGGCAACAACAATATTGTTTTTGCTGGGGAAATA
>SKMY01000257.1 GCA_007120815.1 Syntrophomonadaceae bacterium
CTGCTTATCGGGAACATTTTGAATACGGACTGAATAATCATACGGTGAATTACGGTCAGGGTGATAAAGCAATTTATGATGTATATAATCCTCAAATTGGGATCAAGGTGCCGAAACTGATGCCCGGAGATATTACACAAGTCAGGGTATATTTGAATCCTTTTGATAGTCCAAAGTTTACTCGTTATCCGGAAGGTCATTTTGTAAATCCCATTGATTTTGAGAACATATACTTCCATAACGGGAATAAAAAGTTCACCCATTTTAATCTTGTCGGAAGATTTCCCTCAGCCAGGGAATATCTGCTGCAGGATAGTCAGCGCTTTTATTTGGATCCAAAAACAGCGTATTTTTTTGCTGATGAACACAAGTCCAGGTTTCATGAAAAAATTCAGAAACCAGTAAATACTGGATGGGTAAAATAAAAGTAACTAATCAGAGCTGCGCGTAAGTGAAGCTGCGGGGACGGTTCTGTCGCTTCCGGAGCGAAGCGGAGGACCAGCCTTTTAGGGAAAACGGCAGAACTATCCCCCTGCTTCACGACGATACATGTTCAATAAGACAATGGGTGAATAGTTACAAATAAAATTTTTTTTTACGCCCACCTTACTGATATTACTCCCTGGCGTCATCAGGCATATGGCCCGGCCTGCTGGCTAAATGCCTGGCGACGGAAAGTCCTGGCGGTCCGGCGACAGGACGTCAGCCGCCGGGACTAACCTGGACAAAAAAGGGCATTCACCCCTTTCTTTTTATGGTATAGTAAAGTATGAGGAAGAAAAAACAAACCACAAGAAAGTGATATGCCCCTTTTGACTCTGCAGCAAGATTAATAAAAGGAGTAAGAAATTAAAGATGGGGAAACAGTTGAAAATTGGGTGCGGCGCAGGATATGCCGGTGACCGTATAGACCCGGCCGTAGACCTGGTTAGAGATGGAGACCTGGACTACCTGGTGCTGGAGTGCCTGGCTGAAAGAACCGTTGCCCTGGCCCACCTGGAACGGAGCAGAGACCCCTCTAGGGGGTACGGTCAGCTGCTGGAAGAACGAATGGCAGCCCTGCTTCCTTACGTTAAAGAGAAGAAGACTAAAATAATCACCAACCTGGGGGCTGCAAATCCTAAGGCCGCCCTGGAAAAAACAGCAGAAATCGCCAGAAAGCTGGCCATCGGGCCTTTGAAGATAGCAGCGCTGCTCGGTGCTGATGTATTACCGGTTCTTCAGGAGATGGACGGGCTCATCTGGGAGACAGGCACTTCTTTTTCCAGCATGGCCGGCCGCGTTGTTTCAGCCGATGCCTACCTGGGGGCCGACGCCATACTGCCGGCGCTGGAAGCGGGGGCAGATGTTATCCTTACGGGACGGGTGGCAGACCCTTCGTTGTTCCTGGCGCCGATGATCCACGAATTCGGCTGGAAACTGGACGACTGGAACCGCCTGGGCCAGGGGACGGTGGTGGCGCACCTGCTGGAGTGTGGTGCCCAGGTAACAGGCGGCTACTTTGCCGATGGGATTCGCAAAAGAGTGGATAACCTGGCAGATATCGGTTTTCCGCTGGCCCAGGTGGACGGTAACGGCAGCGGGATCATCACCAAGCTTGAAGAAAGCGGCGGGATTGTTGACTTGCGCACCTGCAAGGAGCAGCTCTTGTATGAAATACATGATCCATCGGCCTATTTAACCCCCGATGTGACGGCGGATTTTACCGCGGTCACCTTGCTGGAAAAAGGACGGGACCGGGTTTTGGTTGACGGGGGTGCAGGGCGGCCCAGGCCTGAATCATTCAAGGTTACGGTGGGTGTCCTGGAAGGCTACCTGGGAGAGGGCCTGATCGGCTTTGCGGGTCATGGTGCCGTGGAACGGGCGCTGCTGGCCAGGGAAATCCTGGAAAAACGGTTTTCCAGGCTGGCCCTTGACCTGGATAAAACAAAGTTTGAGCTGATCGGAATCAATGCACTGCATGGCCATATCGGGGATCAGAGCAATCAACGCCCGTATGAAGTAATGCTCCGGATGGCCGTTAAAGGTAAAAATGAAGCCGCAGCCCAACAGGCGGTCCAGGAGGTGGAAGCGCTGTGGGTAAATGGCCCCGGCGGTCCAGGCGGCGTGAGAAAACACGTGGCCCCGCTGGTTGCGGCGTATTCCACTACCGTTTCGCGTCGTGATGTAAATCCTTACTTTATTTACGAGGAGTTGGCATAGCCTTGCCCAGGATAAAGCTAGTTAAATTGGCTCACAGCAGGGCCGGAGACAAGGGTGAAATAACCAGCATTTCCCTGTTCCCGTACCGGGACGAAGATTACGACCGCCTTTTAAAGCATGTGACCGGAGATGCTGTAAAAAAACACTTTGGCTCCCTGGTAACCGGAGCAGTGGAGCGATACGAACTTGCAAACATTAAGGCGCTCCATTTTGTGCTCCACGGCACCAGGCCCGGTGGTGTAGCCGCCGCCCTGGACCTGGACGCCCATGGAAAGTCCTTGAGCTGGGCGCTGCTGGAAATGGACATTGAAAGCAGCGGATAGAACCTGTGAGGCGGGGAAAATACGAATATACCTATTTGAACTCAGTTAGCCAACTTAGCCTAAAAATCCTACCAATGGTTTGACGGCTTCAACCATTTCTTACACGGAGGTGTAACATGTTCGGATCGATTATCATTCCGGCGGCACTCATTTTGTTTGTGGCATTCATTATTATTATCATTGCCGGAGTTAAGGCTGAATCGAAAAAAG
>SKMY01000131.1 GCA_007120815.1 Syntrophomonadaceae bacterium
GCTTTTGCAGCTTGTCCCGATTTATCGTGTTTAGTCTCAATCTATCCGGGTTTCAGGTTTTCCCTGGCCTGCAGCGCCACCTGCCAGCTCCTGGAGGACTCCCCAGAGCAGTCCTTCCTCGGATACCGTGCAATGGTCCAGGCCCCAGAAGTCCATCATGGCCAGCCATGCCGCCAGGCCGGCCGGGAAAATATCGGCCCGTTTTGGGGCAAAAGAAAGCAGCCCTTTTAGTTCTTCCAGGGAGCATCTCAGCAGGGTTTTCAGCCACCGGGTCACCGCTTTCCTGGTCAAACAGTGGCCGTGCACCCGGAGTGGGTCGTATTCGGTCAGCCCGCAGTCCAGAGCCGCCAGGGTGGTGATAGTTCCGCCAAGCCCGATCAGGTCCAAGGGGGCCGTTCCCGTTTCAGCGGCAGACACGGCAAAGGGGTTTTGTGCCATTTCCCTGCCCAACAGGGCGTGCACATGGGCCTGGAGGCGGTCATACGCCAGGTCTTGAGGTTCGGGTCCCGACTGGAACGCTTCGTGCAGTCTGACCGCTCCGATGGGAAGGCTGAAGGAAATCAGGTCCTTTTCTTCCCCCTGGCCCAACCAGCTAATCTCCGTGCTTCGACCGCCTAAGTCCACCACCAGGCCGTTTTTGACGTCTAGCGCCTGGAGGGCCCCATTAAATCCCAGCCGCGCTTCCTCCAGCGGGGTAAGCAGGCGGGGCGGAAAAGGAGACCACCGGCCCAGTTCATCCAGGAAATGATGCCCGTCAGCCGCTTCCCGCACGGCACTGGTGGCCACCACCAGTCCGTCGGTGACGCCCGCCTCCCGGGCAACGGCAAAAAGCTCCTGCAAGGCCGCCAGGGTGCGCTCCCGGGCTTCGGGGTAGAAAACCCCTCCCGGCTTCAGCCCCTGGCCCAGCCGGGTTTCCCGCAGCTCCCGCCGTTCAGGAAGGATGGTATTCTTCTCAACCCGGGCGATGAGCAGACGCAAGGAATTGCTTCCCAGGTCAATGACGGCGAACTTTTTATCCATCATGCAGCATACAGCCCTCCTTTTACGTAGCACGTTCAGCCAACCAGGGGAAGCACGGGGGAGGAAGCACGGGGACGGTTCTCCTGCTTCCTTTTTCCCGGTGGTCGAGCGTGGAAGCGCGGGGGAAGCATGGGGGAAGCACGGGGACGGTTCTCTTGCTTCCTTGATATGCAATAATGTCATATAAAATATTTAGGGCATTAACTTAACAATAACAAGCATTTAGCAGGAAACAAAGGAAGCAAGAGAACCGTCCCCATGCTTCCTCAGCCTGCCGTCCCCGTGCTTCCAAAAAACGAGGTGTTCCCCTACATATTTGTGACAAACCATGAAGGCCGCAAACCCTTTATTCATAGGGGGGTGCGGCCTTTTTTTGCCCTCTTATGCTGTCAAAGTCAAACTCAGGATTATAACCCAGATTATTTACCAGGGCCTATCGCATTACCGTATAAGACTATCATATATTTATTAGGCCTTACAAAGATCTTCCAAAGGAAGCAAGAGAACCGTCCCCATGCTTCCATAATCAACCCATGTTTCCGGTCATAAATGTCCAATTATACACGTCTCGCTTTTTCCGTGTATGTGCTCTATCGTTAAACCAACAGCTTTTATTCGTTCCGCCCACCTCGCTTGGATTCAGTGTGGCGCTTTATATCCTGCTGCCGCTCATCGCTTTCTTTCATGAACTTGCTCAGTCTGTCTTCGAAAGAGGGTTTCGGCACACTTTGGAATCGGCCTCCGGCCGAACGGGGTCCTTTACGCTGCTGGGTGTTCTTTTTTCCGTCACTGGTAACGCGCCTGATGGAGAGACCAATTTTTCCGTCCCCATTCACGTTGAGGACTTTAACCTTGACCTTGTCCTTTTTCTGAAGATGCTCCCCGATATCCTTTACGTAGGTATCGGCCACTTCAGAAATATGGACCAGCCCGGTTTCGCCATTGGGCAACAATACAAACGCGCCAAAGTTAGTTATGCCGGTTACCACCCCTTCCACAATTTGTCCAACATCAATATGAGACATCCCTCAAAAAGTTCCTCCTTTAATTAATATATGATGAATGCACTGCGAATCACCTAAATTAAATTATACCCGGAAGGTCCATGTTGTCAATCAACCCGCAAAAAAATCAATCAACAACATAGAAAATCATTTCCCCCGGGCGAACCAGGCCCAGTTTTTCCCGTGCTTTGATCTCAATGTATTCGTTGTCCTGGAGAAGAATCATCTCTTCCCGCAAAAGATTGTTTTCCGCTTCCATGATGTGCTGCTGCTTTTCCATTGCCTGCAGCTCACGCTTGGCTTCCCAGTAAGCAATAACCTGTCCCATATAAAGGATAAAGGCAACAACAACACAAAGGCCTGTTGCCAGCGTTAAGGCTTTTCTTTTAAACGTCCTGCGGGGGCGGCCCGGGTAAGAAACAACCTTGTTTTTTTTGCTCATCATGTACCTTCTTAACCAAGATCATTTTGCCAACTATCCGTTAAAATCGGTCATTATGCTTTCATGTGATTGTTTTACGTGTATTCTACACTTTTTTAAAAAAATCCTGCAACCGGGCAAACTTCTTTGCAATTTTTACGAAAAAACCCTGGATTATAGACATCCCGCGGAAAAAAAACCGGTAAACAACAGGGCTGAAAACCATAAAATAGACAAACAGGCCCAGGCCA
>SKMY01000034.1 GCA_007120815.1 Syntrophomonadaceae bacterium
TCCTGGAGTTAAAAAGGCCAGCTGGTAGCCTTGTGGTAAGAAAGGAGGTTCAGTTTTTATTATGATGACGGATCCGATTGCCGATATGTTAACACGAGTACGTAATGCCAACCTGGCAGGGCACCAGAAAGTGGAGGTGCCTTCATCCAGGGTGAAGGATGCCATCGCCAGCATCTTAAAAGCTGAAGGGTATATCAAGGATTACGAACGGCTATCCAACAATAAACAGGGAACGTTAAAACTATATCTTAAGTACGGACGCGATTCCCAGCGGGCAATAACAGGCCTTAAGCGCATTAGCAAGCCCGGGTTGAGGGTTTACGCGAAAAAAGATGAACTGCCCCGGGTATTAGGCGGCCTGGGAATCGCTATCATTTCCACTTCCCAGGGCCTTATGACTGACAAAGATGCCGGTAAGGCCGGCCTGGGTGGCGAAGTGATATGCTATGTCTGGTAGGAGGTGGTAATAGTGTCACGAATAGGGAGAAAACCAATAACTGTCCCCAGTGGAGTTGAAATAACTGTAAATCCCCAAAATACCGTAACCATTAAGGGACCCAAGGGGCAGTTAACAAAGCAAGTCCCAACCTGCCTGGAAATAAAAATGGAAGACGGGCAGCTTTCTGTTCTTCGGCCATCTGACCGGAAAGAACACAGATCCATGCATGGGCTGGGTCGAACCATACTGGCCAACATGGTCGAAGGGGTAACCCAGGGTTTTTCCAAGAACCTGGAACTGGTTGGTGTGGGTTACCGGGCAGCACTTCAGGGTAAAAACCTGGTTTTGAGTGTAGGGTATTCACAGCCTGTTCAGTTAACCCCTGAGGAAGGAATTGAAATCGAAGTGCCGGCCCCCACCAAAATCACTGTCAGAGGAATCGATAAGGAGATTGTCGGGGATACAGCTGCACGAATACGCCGGGTCCGTCCTCCCGAACCCTACAAGGGGAAAGGGATCAAGTACGAACTGGAACACATCAGGCGTAAAGTCGGTAAAGCAGGCAAGTAGGGAATTGTACCTGAAGTAGTATTGCATGAAGGGGTGAAAAGAAGGTGGCAAGGACAAAAGAAAAGCTACTGGCCAGGAAAAAACGACACTACCGGGTTAGGCAAAAGGTCAGCGGAACGCCCGAGCGTCCCCGGTTAAATGTTTACCGTAGTATAAAGCATATATATGCCCAGCTTATTGATGACCAAAATGGGCGAACCCTGGCCTCTGCATCAACCATGGAACCTGAATTGCTTAGCGGCGCATCGCCTTCCGGCAATAAGGATGCGGCAAAAATGGTTGGAGAACGACTGGCTGAACGGGCTCGGGAAATCGGAATCGATCAGGTTCTGTTCGACCGCGGAGGTTTCCTGTATCATGGAAGAGTAAAAGCACTGGCCGAAAGCGCCAGGGAAAAAGGGCTTAAATTTTAAACAAAGCAACAGAAAGGAGGGTAAAGTTTGCCTAAAGTTGAACCCAAGGGAGAACTGACAGAACGTGTCGTGAAGATCAACCGGGTAGCCAAGGTTGTTAAAGGAGGTCGTCGCTTCAGCTTTAGCGCCCTGGTTGTTGTCGGGGACGAAAACGGAGCGGTTGGTGCCGGCCTGGGTAAGGCAGGGGAAGTACCCGAGGCCATTCGAAAAGGAATTGAAGATGCCAAAAAGAAAATGATCACTGTTCCCATGGATGGAACCACGATAACCCACCCCATTACAGGGCACTTTGGTGCCGGCCGGGTATTGCTAAAGCCGGCCTCTGCCGGTACCGGGGTTATTGCCGGCGGACCGGTTCGTGCTGTACTGGAACTGGCCGGAGTAAAAGACATTTTAACAAAAAACTTAGGCTCCGCTAATGCCCTGAATATGGTTAATGCAACAATAGAAGGCTTGAAGTCGTTGAAAACACCTGAACAAGTTGCCAAGATCCGCGGCAAAGAGGTCGAAGAGCTTAAGGCATAGGGGAGGCGTATGCGGTGAATAAAATTCGAATTAAACTGGTTAGAAGTCCCCATGGCTGCAAACCGTCACAACGTTTAACCATCAAAGCCCTGGGTTTAAAACGCATAAATCAAACAGTAGAACACAATGATACACCCCAAATTCGAGGGATGATCGATCGCGTTCAGCATCTGGTTGTCCTTGAAAGCGACGAATAAGGGGACCCCATTTATTTTATCAATTGTAGAGGAGGTGTCTCAAAACGATGCGTTTGCACGAACTAAAAGCGTCTCCAGGTTCTAGAACCGAACGAAAACGGGTTGGGCGTGGTATTGGCTCGGGCCAGGGTAAGACGGCTGGTCGCGGTCAAAAAGGCCAGAAAGCCCGTTCTGGCGGTGGGGTTCGCCGGGGTTTTGAGGGGGGACAGATGCCCCTGTTCCAGCGCTTGCCCAAGCGAGGGTTTACTAATAAATTCCGAACGGAATATACCATCGTCAATGTAGAAACCCTGAATCGCTTTGAACCCGGAACCGTCGTAACACCTGATTTATTAAAAGAACAGGGCATCGTGAAATCCCTCAACAAAGGCATAAAAATCCTTGGAAAAGGCGATATAGAAAAGGGATTAACCGTCCAGGCTCACAGTTTTAGCGCCCAGGCCACGGAAAAGATTGAAAAGGCCGGTGGGCAGACTGAGGTGATTTAAACATGTTAGAAACGGTTCGTAATGCCTGGAAAATTACAGAGCTTCGACAAAGGTTGTTGTTTACCCTTGCTATGCTGGTCGTTTTTCGCATAGGTGCCCATATTCCCGTACCCGGCATAGACCCTTCGCTGCTCACCCAGCTGTTTGAAGAAGGGACCTTGTTTGGTTTTGCCGATATCCTTGCGGGAGGCGCGCTCAGCAACTTTACGGTTTTTGCTATGGGTATTATGCCTTATATTAACGCAACGATTATCATGCAGCTGCTTACAGTGGTCATTCCTAAGTTCAAGGAATGGAGTGAAGAAGGCGTTGAGGGACGGAAAAAGATGATCCAGGTTACCCGCTACGGAACCGTTGGCCTGGCCTTTCTCCAGGCAACAGGCATGACATTTAGCATCATTCAACCGGCGATCATGGATCACAGCACCTCTTCGTACCTGGTGATTATCATTACCCTTACTGCCGGAACCGCATTTCTCATGTGGCTGGGAGAGTTGATTACTGAAAAAGGCATCGGAAACGGCATTTCCCTGCTCATTTTTGGTGGGATTATTGCAGGTATGCCCGGAGCCATTGGGCGGACCATTGAATTAGTCCTTTTGGGTGAAGTTCGTGTTTTCATGCTTATTCCCATTTTACTGGTGCTTCTTGCTCTTATCGTTGGTATTATCGCCCTGGATGTTGGCCGCCGGCGGATACCGGTTCAATATGCCAAGCGAGTTGTGGGTCGGCGGGTATACGGTGGGCAAAGCACCCACATTCCACTGAAAGTAAACCAGGCCGGTGTGATTCCTGTCATTTTTGCTTCGGCTATCCTAATGTTTCCCGCGACCATTGCAGCATTCATTAATCATCCCTTTGCCCAGAGTATTGCTGCAGCCATGCAGTGGGGAACGCTTTTGAATACAACGCTTTATGCTATGTTTATCGTGCTGTTTACCTTTTTCTATACAGCAATTCAGTTCGACCCCATGAAAATTGCTGGGGACATCAAGAAGTACGGAGGTTTTATTCCGGGTCTCAGGCCGGGAAGACCCACGGCAGAATATATCGGCCGCGTGTCTAACCGGTTAACCTTCGTAGGGGCCTTTGCGCTGGCTTTTATCGCCGTCCTGCCCATGATATTGCAGGATGTATCCCGGATAGAACTACTTTTTGGCGGAACGGCTCTCATCATTGTGGTGGGTGTGGCCCTGGAAACCATGCGGCAAATTGAAAGCCAGATGATGATGCGTAACTATGAAGGGTTCATGAAATAAGGAGTCGCTCATTTGATTACTTTAAAGTCATCGCAGGAAATTGAACACATGCGCCAGGCCGGAAAAATAGTGGCAAACACGCTGGCGGAACTGGGAGAAGCCATCAAGCCGGGCATAACCACATTGGAACTGGATGCACTGGCCCGCCGCTGTATAAAAAAATCCGGCGGCAGGCCTGCTTTCCTGGGGTATCACGGTTTTCCCGCCAGCATCTGCACCTCAATAAACGAAGAAGTTGTTCACGGCATACCCGGCCTCAGGCGACTGAAACCCGGGGATATTATCAGTGTTGACGTGGGGGTTTGTTTCAAGGGTTATTACGGCGATTCGACGGTCACCTTTCCCGTGGGAGATGTCTCTCAACTAGCCCGGCGCTTGATTGAAGTCAGCCAAAACGCCTTGTCCAAAGGGATTGAAAAGGCCTGCGCGGGCAACCGTTTATTCGACATCTCTCATGCCATTCAGTCTGTGGCGGAATCTGCCGGCTTTACTGTGGTGCGCAACTACGTGGGTCACGGAATCGGCAGCCAAATGCATGAAGAACCGCAGGTGCCTAACTTTGGGGAACCGGGTAAAGGACCGAAACTGGAAGCAGGCATGGTTTTGGCCATAGAACCCATGGTCAACGCAGGAACCTGGGAAGTAGAAACCCTTAAGGATAACTGGACCGTCGTGACCCGGGACCGTAAACTCTCCGTCCATTTTGAACACACGGTGGCTATCCTGGAAGAAGGCCCGGAAATCCTGACTGCCTTATAGGAGGGAATAAAGTGCAAGTAGGGCAACTGGTCAAATCCCTGGCGGGGCGGGATAAAGGAAAGCATTACCTGGTCATTGGCTTTGATGGAAGGTATATGTTGCTCTCGGATGGACAGAATCGCCCGATAAACCAGCCCAAGAAGAAAAATGCCAAGCATTTACAGGCTTACCGTTGTGTAGCTCCTGAGATACAAGAAGCGGTTAAGAACCATACGCTTCAGGATACAACGGTTAGGAACATGTTAAACACGTTGCTGGCTCCAGAAAATAAGCAGAAGATGGATGAGAGCAGCAACACCCCTCGCAGCTTTTGGCTTTCTTCGTCACACGGCGGTTAGGAAGGAGGGATGTCAGGATATGTCCAAAAAGAAAGATGTTATCGAGGTAGAAGGCACGGTTGTGGAGCCGCTACCGAATGCCATGTTCCGGGTTGAGTT
Source organism: Syntrophomonadaceae bacterium (assembly GCA_007120815.1). Next base: position 5,088 of record SKMY01000034.1, read on the forward strand.
GAAAAACGGGGTTAAAATACTGGCCCATGTTTCAGGAAAAATTCGAATGAATTTTATTCGAATACTCCCCGGCGACCGCGTTTTGGTCGAACTGTCGCCCTACGATCTAACCAGGGGACGAATCACGTATCGTTATAAATAAAAAATCAAGGGGGCTTAGCAAGATGAAAGTGCGCCCGTCCGTTAAACCGGTATGCGAGAAGTGCAAAGTTATTCGTCGAAAAGGAAAAGTCATGGTTATCTGCGAAAACCCGAAGCACAAACAGAGACAGGGATAAGCAGTAACTGTTATGCATATTTTCTGACAATATGGGTATTATAATTACGTTGAGCCTTTTCAACCGAAGGAGGTGGAGTTTTATGGCTAGAATAGCCGGTACTGACCTGCCCAGAGACAAGCGAGTCGAGATAGCCCTGACTTATATTTTTGGTATTGGGCAAACCCGGGCTCAAAAGGCGTTGGAGTGGACCAAGATCAATCCCCAAACCCGGGTTCGGGACTTAACAGAAGATGAAATCAACCGGTTGCGGGAATTTATTGACAAAAACTATACCGTTGAAGGTGACCTGAGACGGGATGTTGCCATGAACGTCAAGCGACTCATGGAAATTGGTTCCTACCGGGGAATTCGACATCGCCGTGGGCTGCCGGTCCGAGGGCAATCTACCAAGAACAATGCCCGCACCCGTAAAGGCGGCAAGAAGACCGTTGGTATACGTCGGAAGAAATAAGAAAAACGCCCGGCTAGCGGTTTTCCCCATAGGTATTCTTTAAAACCTTTGTTAAAGAAGTTGGAATGACCTTAATCATTAGATGATCTCATCAAAGGGAGGGAGAAAAAACGTGGCCAAAAGAAAAACTCAGGCCAGAACAAAACGAAGAGAGCGTAAAAATGTCGAGCAGGGAATAGCGAACATTAAGTCCAGCTTTAATAATACGATGATTACCATTACGGACATGAAAGGAAACAATATTGCCTGGTCCAGCGCTGGCATGGTTGGTTTTAAAGGTTCTCGTAAATCAACGCCTTTTGCCGCCCAGTTGGCTGCAGAACAAGCGGCACGAACTGCCATGGATCACGGAATGAAACAGGTTGAAGTTGTTGTCAAAGGGCCCGGTGCCGGGCGGGAAGCTGCCATACGCTCACTTCAGGCAGCCGGACTGGAAGTCAACATGATTAAAGACGTGACACCCATTCCCCATAACGGCTGCCGTCCACCAAAACGTCGCCGGGTATAAAACCCAATTTATCAGGAGGTGTATTAAGCACGCATGGCCAGATACAAGGAAGCTGTCTGCCGGCTCTGCCGCCGTGAAGGAGCCAAGCTGTACCTGAAAGGGGACCGCTGCTTCAGTGAAAAATGCGCGTTTACACGCAAGGGTTATATCCCTGGCGAGCACGGGCAAAGCAGGCAGAAGATCTCGGAATACGGAATGCAGTTAAGGGAAAAACAACGAGCCCGCCGAATTTACGGTGTGTTGGAAAAGCAGTTCCGGCGTTATTTCAAGGAAGCAGATCGGCGCAAAGGGGTTACAGGGGAAATTCTCTTGCAAATTCTGGAAAGCCGCCTGGATAACATGATTTACCGCATGGGCTTTGCCCGATCCCGGGCAGAAGCCAGGCAGTTGATTCGACACGGCCATTTTGAAGTAAACGGGCGCAAGGTGGATATTCCATCATACCAGACCCGACCAGGAGATATTATTTCGGTTCGGGAAAATCGCAGAAGTCGCGACTTGTTCAAAGAAATCGCTGACTGGGGCTCCGCCCAGGGCACTGGAGAATGGCTCGAGGTTGATCGGGAAAATATGAGCGGTAAAGTAGCACGTTTTCCAACGCGTGAAGAACTGGATGTTCCCATTACGGAACACCTTATTGTTGAGTTTTATTCACGTTAACCCAACCTCTAACATGTGTTAGGAGGGACTATTTGTGATTGAGATTGAAAAGCCAAAGATTGATTGGGTAGAGTCAAGCGACAAAGGATATGGCCGTTTTGTGGTGGAACCCCTGGAACGGGGTTACGGGATTACCTTAGGTAATTCACTGCGGCGGATATTGCTGTCCTCCCTGCCGGGTGCAGCAGTGATCAGCGTGAAGATTGACGGAGTTTTACACGAGTTTTCCACCATTCCTAACGTCGTTGAAGACACCCCGGAAATAATTTTAAACCTTAAAGCATTAAGGTTAAAAATTCACTCCGATGAGTCGCAGCTTCTTATTGTCGACGCTGAAGGCGAAGGAGAGGTCAGAGCCCGGGACATCAAGGCCCCTGCAGACGTGGAGATCCTTAACCCGGACTTGCTCATTGCCACCCTGGAGGAAGGTGGACGGCTGTACATGGAAATAACGGCCAGCGTCGGCCGTGGTTATGTTTCCGCCGAACGCAATAAACTTCCTAACCAGCCTATCGGTGTGATCCCGATTGACTCCATCTTCACGCCCATTAATAAAGTGAATTTTACCGTAGAGGATACCCGAGTGGGACAGGTAACGGATTTTGACAAGCTCACCCTGGAAATTTGGGCTGACGGAAGTATCCGCCCTGATGAAGCTTTAAGCACAGGAGCAAAAATTTTAAGCAAGCATTTAAATCTATTTATTCACCTCACGGAAAAAGATATTGAGGTGGATATGCCTGAAGATCCGGCAGATGATGATAACGGAAAATTTCTTGAAATGACTATAGAAGAACTGGACCTTTCCGTACGTTCCTATAACTGCCTGAAACGAGCCGGAATCAATACCGTAGACGAATTGATTCGTAAAACGGAAGAGGAAATGATGAAAGTCCGCAATCTGGGCAAAAAATCATTGGAAGAGGTTCAGAACAAACTGGCGGAGATGGGACTGTGTCTTCGAAGTGATAACGAGTAAGTCTGTGAAACCTTGAGATTGAAGGGGGGTGCAAAGCTGGCTTTCCAGCCCCGGTTGGAAGCTGGTTTTTTGCCATGAGCTATCGTAAACTTGCACGTAAATCAGGGCCCAGAAGGGCACTTTTACGCAATATGGTAACGTCTTTAATTATTGCCGAGCGCATTAAAACCACTGAAGCCAAGGCAAAGGAAGTTAAACGCGCGGCTGAAAAAATGATTACCCTGGCCAAAAAAGGGGATTTACACGCCCGACGCCAGGCTCTTGCTTACATGCTTGATGAAAGCGCTGTCACCAAATTGTTTGATAAAATCGGCCCCCGCTTTGAAGATCGAAACGGTGGTTATACACGGATGATCAAAACATCTCCTCGCAAGGGAGATGGCGCTCCCATGGTCATCCTTGAACTGGTTTAATTGCAGAACAAAACCGATAAGCGGATGTTCTCCGTTGATCGGTTTTTTCTGGTGTTATTGAGGTGGGATAACCTTGTGCGCGCTGCTAGAGCTTAATAACGTATTCTTCGAATACAATTTGGAGGACAATCACCGGATTCGAGCGATCAATGCCCTTTCACTTCAAATTCATGAAGGGGAGTACGTGGCGCTAATCGGACCTAACGGTTCGGGAAAATCCACCCTGGCCCGCCTGTTAAACGCACTGCTTATTCCTACATCAGGAGAAGTCAAGGTTGACGGTTTCTTAACCAGCCAGGAAGAATACCGTTGGGAGATTCGCCGGCGGGTTGGAATGGTTTTTCAAAACCCTGACAACCAGATTGTGGCTACCACTGTGCAGGAAGACGTGGCCTTCGGATTGGAAAACCTGGGGATAAAAAGCGCCGAAATTCTGGACCGGATTGCTCAATCATTAAGCCGGGTGGGGTTAAGCGCTTATGCTGAACACGCGCCTCACCTGCTTTCCGGCGGTCAAAAACAGCGCCTGGCTGTTGCCGGAGTGATCGCTATGCAGCCCCGCTGCCTGGTGCTGGATGAACCCACTGCCATGCTTGATCCCCGAGGTCGTCATGAGGTGATTGACACCATACGATCCATGAACAAAAAAGAAAACATCACAGTCATTCATATTACCCACTTTATGGAAGAAGCGCTTCATGCCGATCGAGTCATTGTCATGAACCAGGGAGAAATAGCCCTCATGGGGAAACCCGAGACCATTTTTGACCCTCAGACAGACCTGGGTTCGATGGGCCTGGAAACCCCAACGATTCCTCGTCTGGCCGGTATGCTTCGTGCGCAGGGGATGAATGTGCCGGCTGATGTGGTGTACGTTGATGATCTGGTGAACTTCTTATGTTAATTGAAGCAAAGAATGTGTCTCATGTTTACATGCCTGGAACCGCTTTCCAGGTGGATGCGCTCAAAGAAGTGACCCTGAGTATAGAACGAGGCGAATTCATCGGTGTGATTGGCGAGACGGGATCAGGAAAATCCACGCTGGTACAGCACTTAAACGGGCTTTTGAAACCCACATCCGGTGAAATTTGGATTGAGGGAAACAACATTTGGTCGGGGAAAACCAACCTTCGACAGCTTCGCTCCCGCATTGCCATGCTTTTCCAGTTTCCCGAACACCAGCTTTTTGAGGAAACGGTGTTTAAAGATGTGGCCTTCGGGCCGCGCAACCTGGGAATGGAAGGCCGTGAACTGGAAGAACGCGCGCGTTACGGCCTGGAAATGATGGAGTTAGATTATGACACATATATTGAACGTTCTCCCTTTAGCCTGAGCGGCGGGGAAAAACGCCGGGTGGCCATGGCGGGAATCCTGGCCATGTATCCAGAAGTGGTTATCCTGGATGAGCCGACAGCAGGAATGGATCCCGTGGGCCGGAGACACTTCCTGCAGCAAATTCAAAAACTGCACCGCGACCAGAATGTTACCGTCATTTTTGTGACACATAACATGGAAGATATATCAATGCTGGCCGAAAGGCTTTTTGTGTTTTCCCAAGGCAAACTGGTCCTGCAGGGCAAACCGGCTGACGTTTTTCAGGCAAGAGAAATCCTGACAAAAATCGGGCTGGATATTCCGGTTATTTCTGATCTGCTGCAAAAAATACGCCGGACTGGTAAGGAGATTCGCACCGATATCTTCACGGTAGAGGATGCTTGCCGGGAGATCATTCGCGCTTACAAGGAAGGGGTCGGGTAAAATGAGAAGCTTAACCCTGGGGCATTACATGCCGGGCAGCTCCGTTTTGCACCGAATGGACCCCCGGATAAAGCTGATCAGCCTGTTGATTTTGATCATCGCGCTTTTTGTCATTAAGACCTTCCTGGGATTTCTGTTGTTCGGTGTGTTTGTTATGGCCATTTTTATCTCCACCGGACTTCCCTGGCGGTACTTTTTCCGCGGCCTGCGTCCCATATTTTTTATAGTCCTATTAACCCTGATTTTGCACTTTTTATTTACCAAGGGAGGACAGGTCTACTTCCGCTGGGGACCGCTTACCGTAGAAGAGGCGGGGCTTTACCTGGGTTTGTTTATGACCATGAGACTGGTGCTGCTGGTGATTACCACCATTATGATTACCCTGACCACGTCGCCTATCGCTTTTGCCGATGGTATTGAGTTTTTGCTTCGCCCTTTTCGCCGGATCGGTATACCCGGTCATGAAATCGCCATGATGATGACCATTGCACTGCGGTTCATACCCACCTTAATGGAAGAAGGCGACAAAATACGCAAGGCCCAGTTGGCCAGGGGGGCGGACTTTGAAACCGGCAACATTTTTCGCCGGGCCAGAAACATGGTCCCGTTGCTCGTCCCATTATTCGTCAGCGCCTTTCGCCGGGCCGACGAACTGGCCGTGGCCATGGAGGCCCGCTGCTATCGTGGAGGAATAAACCGTACCAGAATGAGAGAGCTTCATACCCGTCCTCTGGACTATTACGGCTTGATAACGGTAACGGGTATCATGGTGTTGATTTTTGTGACAGGTGTGTAGATAATCATGTCAGCATATGAGCACAATATAAGGCCCCCTGGTATGGTGAATTACCGGTTAACCCTCTCGTATGACGGTACAGGATACAGCGGGTTTCAGATCCAGGAAAACGCCCTGACCATTCAGGAAGTGCTGGAAACAAATCTGGAAAAGCTCTTCGGCCGATCCATCCGGGTGACAGCCGCCGGTAGGACCGATGCCGGGGCCCATGCCCGTGGCCAGGTCGTCAACTTCCTGGCTGAACCGAATATACCCCCGGAGCGGTTGCCCCATGCGTTAAACGGGCTTCTTCCCCGGGATATCGTGGTAACCGGGGCAGTATTGGAGAAAGAATCTTTTGATGCCCGAAGAGATGCCCGTGGAAAACGCTATCGCTATACAATTGACAACGGGACATTTCCCGATGTGTTTAAGAAGCGTTATGCCTGGCACCTGGCTGCTCCCCTGGACCTAGACCGCATGCGGTATGCGGCTGCCTTCCTTATCGGTGAACATGACTTTCGAGGATTCCAGGCGGCAGGAAGCAGCGTAGAAACCACGGTTCGCCGTATTGACGTGTTGAGCCTGGAACGGGAAGAGCCGTTTATTCATGTTGTTGTTGAAGGGAACGGGTTCCTTTATAAAATGGTGCGCAACGTTGTTGGCACACTGGTTGATGTAGGCAGTTTTAAGAAAAATCCTGATGATGTAAAAATCATTTTGCAAAGCAGAAGCCGGGAAAATGCCGGAATCACTGCTCCAGCCAGGGGGCTTTGCCTGGAAGAGGTTTTTTTTTTTTTTTTTACTAGGCTACTGCTTGACGGTGTTTTATTAATAGTTTACAATATTCCCTGTGGAATCCCATAATTTGTTCTCATGGATACGATTAAAGGATAACTTTCACAGAACAATAAACATGCTAGAAAGGAGGTGTGCAAAGCCTGCAATGATGTAACCTGGGGATATACCCCCAGAAAGAAGCAGGCGTAAAGCGATGCGCACGACATACATGGCTAAAGAAAAAGATATCGAACGAAAATGGTATGTGATCGATGCGACCGGGCAGCCACTGGGAAGACTGGCCAGCGAAATTGCCCGACTGCTGCGAGGCAAACACAAGCCCACATACACCCCCCACGTTGACACGGGAGATAATATCGTGGTCATTAACGCAGATAAGGTGATGCTCACCGGTAAAAAAGCGCGGCAGAAGATTTACTATCGACATTCAGGCTATCCCGGTGGAATAAAAGGCATTCCCTTTGAAGAAATGATAGCCAAATACCCGGAGCGCGTTATTCAACTGGCTGTCAGGCGGATGCTTCCATCCAACCGGCTGGGCCGGGCCATGCTAAAAAAGATGAAAGTTTATAGGGGTTCAGAGCACCCTCACCAGGCACAAAAACCAGAGGTCTGGACATTTGTCCCGAAAAGAGTGGCCAAATAAAATAGGAATAAACCCATTTATTACGCAGAATATATGAGCAATTTTGAAAGGAGGAAAAGGAATGGCCCAGGTACAGTATTTTGGAACGGGCAGACGAAAGAAATCGATTGCAAGAGTACGCCTCGTTCCCGGTGAAGGTAAAATTACCATCAACAACAAGGACATTAACGATTATTTTGGGCTGGAAACCTTAAAAGTCGATTTGCGACGTCCACTGGAGCTTACCGGCACCAGTAATAAATTTGATGTGATTGCTAAGGTTGAAGGTGGCGGGGTTAGCGGGCAAGCCGGTGCGATCCGGCACGGCATTGCCAGGGCGCTGCAGTTGGCGGAAGGCGAATACCGTCCGGTGTTGAAAAAGGAAGGGCTGCTAACCCGGGATTCGCGCATGACAGAGCGCAAAAAATACGGACTCAAGAAAGCCCGCCGGGCACCTCAATTCTCCAAGCGGTAAAGGAAACATGCGGTGGCTTTTCACTGAATTGCAAACCACCTTTTGCCGGCATCCGGCAGAGGGCTGATTTATCTACCCATATGGCGACCTTCAGTTGAACAGCCACCGTTGTGCGAATTCATCATTGTGCGAATTCATATCAACACACGATCTATTTATAAGCTGACAGAATTCTCTGTTCAGCTTTTTTTGCATATAATTTAAAGAAGGACACAAAGAGAAGATTAAAACATCTAAGACAATGACAAAGGCGTTTTCGGGAAATCTTAGTAGTTGTCAAACCTGAAGAATTCTATTATAATTGTTTTAGGGAGTAAGGAAAATCGGAAAGGGTAAAAAAATGAGTGTAGCTCAATACCTTAAAGATAAACTTAAACAGGGTACCGTTCATATCACCCTGGTAGACCCCTTGAAACAATCAGCCGAAGCAGCTGGACGCCTGGCCCAGACAGCCCAGGAAGTCGGCAGCGACCTGATTTTAGTCGTTGGGCTGACCGGGCTTACCCAAACAAACCTTCTGGAAACATCCCGGGTCATTAAAGATAAATCCACCATTCCTGTGGTTTATTCGCCATCAGGGGCTGAAGCACTTTGCTTCTCTTTTGACGCCGTGTTTTTCCCCAGTTTTCTAAATTGCAATAATACAAGATTTGTTTGTGGCGGCCAGTCTCATGCCTCCGTCATATTAAAGCGCATGGAAATAGAAACGATCTCTGTGGGCTACCTGATGGTTGAACCGGGAATGAAAATTGGCGACAACAAAGATATCAACATGATTACCCGAGACAACTACTGGTTGGCATCAAGCTTTGCCGTTGCTGCGGAACTTTTCGGCATGAAATATATTTATCTTGAGGCAGGCACCAGTGCCGCTCAACCTATACCGGCAGGCATGATCCGGGCCATTAAAAAAGAATTGGGGATCCCTCTCATTGTCGGTGGTGGCATACGCACAGCTGTTGATGCACGGAGGGTCAGGCAGGCCGGTGCTGACATTGTCGTGACAGGAACCATCATAGAAAATGCAGGTTACCGGGAGCGCTTACGTTCGATACTAAGTGCTTTGAAGGATTAATTTTTGAAAATACAACCCACGGGTTGACCCGGTCCCGGCCTGAAAGGCCGGGCTTAGCATTGTACGAGGGCTGTCCGATGTAAATTTTTTTCATTAACCCTAAAGGATTCTTCTGGGTTAGTGTCGTATTAAACAGGTAGGCCTGCAATGAAAGGAGACCGGGTATTGATGAAGAAATGGATACTGCTTTTAGCTGCCCTATGCATGTTAGTGATGGGAACCGGCTGTGCCGTCGTAGAAGAAAAGGAAGCGCTGGCCGGTGTTCGTCCCGACTTATACTGGCAAGACGTCTGGGTTATCGAGGAGCGTATAAACAAAATAGAAGTGGAGGGAGAGCATCCTGATACTGTAGTAAAAATTGAAGTGTACGGCCGCATTCGCTACGAAGGCGAAGAGCCGGCACAGCGGGTAAGCGTTATTATCAGGAGCCCACTATCCTTTGACTTTATCGCCGATCATCGCGCGCAGAACTATGGCACCGTCCATCCGGGGGAAGTGCTTGAATATCACCTGATTCAAAACTACCCCGAGTGGCAAGAAAGAGTCCCTATCGGCGTTTACAAAGGGCATATTATAGATGACTTTAAAGAAAATGCGTACATTAATATTTCCTGGCTGCAAGATGAAGTAGCATATAACGAACATTTTTTTGAGTGGAAACCCAAGAGCTATTAGCTTGGTAAGTCCATAAATTGACCCTGTAATATTGCGCGGGCTCGCTTTCATGAAAATGAGCAGGTTCGCGCTTTTACGTTGGCTTTTTGTAGTCAGGTCTAAAAGTAAATGATGATGCCGACCAATGCCCCGAGAACGATGACCAATAGGGGATGGGTTTTTGTAAGCAAGAGCAGCAAAAATGCAGCCACCGCAATCAAGACACTGGAAAGGTCCAGTAAGGCATTTTCTCCAATGACAAAAGCGGCCAATCCAATCAAGGCGATAACAGCAGGCTGAATACCCACCAGAGCGTGCTGTAAATGCTGGTTGGTGTAAAAGTGCAGGAACAACTTTGCCGCCGGAATGATCAAGATCAGTGAAGGTGTGATTACCCCCAGGGTAGCCACGACAGCACCGATTACCCCGGCTACCTGGTATCCCACAAAGGTGGCGGAATTAATTGCGATAACCCCGGGCGTCATTTCGGCCACGGCGATGATACTGACAAAATCAGATGGGGACATCCAGCCATGGATCTTGATGATTTCGTGTTCCATCAAAGCGATCATGGCATAGCCGCCGCCAAAGCCAAATAACCCAATTTTGAAATAAGACGTGAACAGGTTTATGAGCAGCCAGAGCATTAACACGTTACTCCTTTTTAAACGTCTGCTTTAGAAAAGGAAGCAGCAAGCCGGCAATGCCTCCCACTACGATGATCAGGATGGGGTGCACGCCAAATACTAAAAGAACGATCAAAAAGACGCAAAACAAAAGCAGCAGGTCGAGTTGTTTAAACACCCGTCTGCCTAACTTAAAGGCAGCTGCAGCGATAAGGGCGACAATAACCGGCTTAATACCCCGAAAAGCGGCCCGAATAAAGGGAAGATCCTGGTATTCCCATAAAAATGCAGCGATAAAAAGAATAATTAAAAAAGAAGGAAGAATAGAGCCAAAAAGACCAACTAAAGCACCTTTAAGTCCCATCATGCGGTACCCTGTCATTAAAGCAAAATTAACAGCGATAGGGCCTGGAATGGATTGGGAAACAGCCAGGTTATCAAGAAAGTCTTTTTCGTCAATCCATTTCTTCTTCTCAGTAATTTCTGTTCTGATCAGGGGGATCATGGCGTAGCCTCCACCAATGGTGAAAGCTCCGATCTTAAAAAAAAGCAGGAAAAACGGCCATATTCCCGGCTTATCTAAGGGGCCTGCTTTATTTTCTAAAGGCGGATTTGGCACGGTCAACGGGATGCCTCCTGGAAACCTATTGTTTTATTCTATCACTGCCTGTTGGCAATTGCAAAGAGTAGATTGACCCAAAAAACTTGAAGGACAATGGTCCCGTAACAGCGAAATAATCTCAAAAGCTTATTCTTAACATTACGTTTGGAAGGGGAAACGCATGATGAAAGCAAATGAAACACTTGAGCACACATTTTGGAACGGCTTCTGGCAGCTGGCCGATCCCAAGATATGGATTGCTTCCACCGTCCCTATGGCCCTGGCTGCTGCAATGGCTTATGGGTTCCAGGGCACCTTTAATTTGTTTTGGTTTGCCATGACGCTGTTGAGTATTTATTTCATCGAGAGTGGGAAAAACGCCATTAACGAATACGTGGACTACCAGTCAGGAGTAGATCGGTTTGTCACCCCGGATAAACAAACCCCCTTCAGCGGTGGCAAGAAAACCATTGTCCAGGGCAAGCTCAACCTGAAACAGACAGCCTGGATTGCAGCCATCACGATGCTGGGAGGCTGCCTGGTCGGCGTGGTTATTATTCTCTTCCGGGAACCCAGGGTGTTGTGGATTGGCTTGGCCGGTGTGGCCTTAGCCACCTTTTACAGCCTCCCCCCCTTGAAGTTTTGTTACCGGGGGTTGGGGGAGCTGGCGGTGGGAATCACCTTTGGGCCCCTCATTGTCTCCGGAACATACCTGGTACAAACGGGTACCATGCATACGGAAGTATTCTTAGCATCACTTCCCATAGGGTTTATTATTGCTAACGTGCTCTGGATCAATCAATATCCCGATGTTGAAGCGGATGCCATGGGCAGCAAGTACAATCTGGTCGTTCGCCTGGGCAAAGAAAAGAGCATACATGTCTATAAAACCCTTTTTGCCGCTGCCTACTTGTCCCTCATTTTTCTGGTCTTTTTCACGGGCAGTTATCTCTGGTTTTTACCTTTTGTAGGTATTCCGCTGGTTATCCGGGCCATAAAAGTTGCTTCACGCTACTATGACAATATTCCCCGCTTGATTGAAGCCAACGCAAAAACCATCCAGGCCTATCAAATCACCGGCTTAACCATGGTATTAGCTGCTTTAATGTCCCGGTTCATTTAAGCTGCAGTGGTAAAATATTGGTAGAACCGTTCTTATGGCGAAATTTGTAATAAGAACGAGAATAACAAGGGAAAAGTTGACGGGATTCATCGTGTCGTAACTATACCGGACTCGACATTTATCAGAAATTCGTGTAAATTATTTTCAATAGCAAAACCTGCTTATTCAAATGATTAGTCGAAGAGGTGTTATCTTCTATGTCAATTTTTCCCCCTTCCCGGTGCCATCCCAGAAGAAGAAACGGCCTCGTAATATTTCTGCTTTTAGTTTTCCTCACTGCAGCGGTTACGGGATGTATGGCTTATGACCTGGATTCTGAAGAAGCGGACGCTCCGCCACCAGAATCAGAAAGCAACCCTCAGCCGAATCTACCCCAAAATAATCAAAATAACGATGAAGAAAACGAAGAAGAAGAGCTCACTGAAGAAGAACTGGAAGAAATTCGCCGATTGGAAGAAGAAGCAAGACAAGCGGAAGAAAAAGAACAGCGCAGAATCCTGGAAGCTGAACGTCGTGAAAAGCTGGGTATGTTTTATGTTCCGTTACCGGAAGAAAGAAGGGATAACCCGCCAGTTAAAGCGCGCGGCCTTTACGTAACAGGACACAGCGTCTCACACCCCCGGTATGAAACCCTTATTGATCTAGTCATGACCACGGAGCTAAACTCCGTTGTTATCGACGTTAAAGATGACCATGGTCATGTTACATACAACAGCGAACTTGAGGTCGTAAAAGAACTGAACTCCAACCGGTCTCATCCCATTAAGGATCTAAAAAGTGTTGTTGACGATTTGCACGAGAAAGGGATTTATACCATAGCCCGGGTTGTCGTATTTAAGGATCCTTACCTGGCTGAAAAAAGGCCTGAGTGGTCCATCACACGTAACACGGGGGGACTATGGCGGGACCGCAAGGGAGTGGCCTGGGTCGATCCGTACCAGCGAAAAGTTTGGGATTACACCGTTGCTGTTTCCCGGGAAGCTGCCCTGGCCGGTTTCCAGGAGATTCAGTTCGATTATGTGCGCTTTCCCGAAAACGCACACCGGGTAGACCAGGAAGCCTATTACCCGGCCCAGGATGAACTGGAAAAGGACGAACTGATCCGTGAATTTCTGATCTATGCCGGTGAAAAACTGGTAGACTACGATGTCTTCATTTCTGCCGATGTTTTTGGTGTTATTGCTACCTCTTGGGGAGACAGCGATCGCATTGGACAAACCTGGGAAAAGGTTTCCCCTTACGTGGATTATATATGCCCCATGATCTATCCCAGTCACTACGGGCCTGGATACTTTGGTTATAGTGTGCCCGACGCTCACCCGGGGGGAACAATCAGGCGTGCCTTGATCGATTCCATTAAGCGTAACGCGCCTCTGGATGATCCCGCCATTATTCGCCCCTGGCTGCAGAATTTTACCGCTTCATGGATTCGAGGATACATTCACTACGGGCCAAAAGAGATTCGGGAACAGATTGAAGAAGCCCAAAAACTGGGAATTGATGAGTACCTTCTTTGGAACGCAAATAACCGCTACCAGCCCGATGCATTTTTAACGGAAAAGGAAGCCAGTGCACGGTTAGAGGAAACCACCCGGGCTCGAATTGAACAGGGCTTGGATGCGACCGGAGTAACCCCGGAAAAGGCCCTGGAAATATTTTTGGAATCAGTTCGCCTGAGAAACTGGCAGGAGGCTTTTTCCCGGCACATCACCGGTCCTGAACTGGATTACAAGAGTTATCCAACATGGAAGGATTCCTGGAATAACAGGCCGGTGGAATACCATGTAGAACCGCTTAAAGAGCGGGATATGGCTGTGGAAATACTTAACGGTAAAGACGGGGTGCTGAATCTAGACCTGTCCCTGCGACTGAGAGGAAACGACAACGAATTCGATTTATCCCAGGAGCGTTGGGAAATAAAGCTGGAAAATCATATATGGCGGGTCAAACCATCAGAGAAATTTATTGCTTTACTCACCCGGGAACAGGAGAGTGAAGAGACGCCTAATTAGCAACCATTTCTTTGACGGAATACAAAGAACAAAAAAGGGGCCGCCCCAAAAACCTTTGGGACGGCTCTTTTTTTGTTTATGAAATTCCACGTTTTAACGACGTCAGCATCCCCCACTGCAGTGAGCAACTCGGGGGATCATAAAACGAAAACGCATAATTTTCCCTCCTTTAAATGCCTGCACGAAAGAGCGCATCAATATTAAGTAATATTCTTTATTACTTATTAAATTAATTTTACCCGAAATCCTTCACTCTGTCAAGAATAATCACTTGATAATATAATTTGGAAAACGCCTTCAGACAGGCAAAAAAACTTAAAAATGTACTTACTTTTGGCTTTCTGCCAGGCTCAAAATCGATTCTTTTACACGGCGACGCAAGTCTTCCACTGCGGAAAAATCCATTGCAGGTATGTAAAAGGCCTCTACTTTGTCATGAAGTTCGCCGGCCTCTTGCAGCATGGAAATAGCCCCATCAAAGGCTACCCGGTAGTGGTGATAAAACCTGCTATCTTTTTCCAAGCCTGTTTCTGGCAAGGTTTCTGGAAATCCCATGTCGACTTCTTTAAAGGGGTTGCCAGTAAAACCGGGCAAGATAGAATGGGGTTCGGAACTATTAATTAGTACGGTATCAAGTTCGGGCAACCCCAAATGATCAACCCGTTGGGGATCCAATGCACAGCAGAAATCTTCGATATTAAATCCTTTTAGGCGGGCTGCATCCCGGACTCCCTGAATAACGCTGCGTTTTAGACTGCTGCTTGCCCCGGTGAGAACATAGCATATACTGTAGCATTCCAACAGGTTATCCAGGTGATTAACGGCGCCCTGGGGTGTAATTGCAGAGATAAAGAGTTTCCGATTGAGCCCTTGAAAACCGCCTGTTCTGGAGCCCAAAATTTCATCGATCAAGTCCAGGGTGGTCATAGAAATCTTTTTCTGAAATGCCGGCAGGGCGGTTACCTTGTTTTCTAATTCTTTTTCAGCGGCATCCCGATACTGTTTCGCTGTGGAAAGAAAGATGTAAGCAGCATTGAAGCGCGCAGATTTTTCCGTGCTCAATCGGATGATTTCGTCTCTGTTCTCCTGTAAGGGTTTAACGTCCCAATTTTCGCTAAGGTTAACGATTTCCTCAACGGCCCCCGGGTGAGCCGGGTCGGTGATGTGGGGTGCGGTACCGTCAATGATTCCTGCTTTAAGGGCAGGAAAGGTCACACCGTCTACTGATTGGCTGTTGGCTGAGCAGTAGTGGAATTCGACCTCGAACCCTTTTTCCATCATCTCCTGCCCCATTTTTTTCATAAACGTAGATTTGCCGGTACCCGGACCTCCCTTAATAATAAAAAGCCTGTTCGCTTCAGGCCAGACAATGTACGGATAGTACGAAAAAAAACCATAAGCGGAGTTGGAACCGGGAAACCTTTTTTTCATTGTTCCCCGATGCTTCATGTTCATCTCTCCTTGCATGAGTTTTGATGCTGTTAGTTTATGTTTCTTTTAGCCAGATATGTGCAAAATAGAATGCAGTTCATTCCCTTTGAAGATAGAAAAGAAGCAGGAGAACCGTCCCCATGCTTCCTCTCATGCTTCCTTCTTGATGATCTCTATTACCTTAAAACCAGCTAAAGCGTACGGCTCAGAATATCCCTGTATGCTTTAGTAATACCGGAGATAACCTCTTCTGCCTGCGCGTCTTTTTTTACATTGAAACCCACAATGGCTGAACCTGAAAAACCATCCCGAATAAGCTTGTTTTTCATCGATTCAGTGGCGGTTTCCTCCATGTTTATGAGCGTTTCATCCCGCTGACGTTGATATTGTTCATGCAGTTTCTGCACCGCTTGACAGATATCTCTTGTTTTTTCATCTTTCTTCAGGGCCATGATGGCTTCCAGAATTCTCGGGGTGTTGTCCAGATCGATTTCTGCTTTTACCGTGCCTAGAAAAGTCTCAACAGCCGCATCTTTATGGGATTTAGGATAGCGCTCAATTGTTTCCTTTATTTTATCAGCATCGGTCGTGTTTTGAAGGAGCGATTTCGCCAAAGCTGTCGCTGCTTTCACATACTTTTCTTGTTCCATGGTGCCAGCGTCTTCCCGGGTTCCTTTTATTTTTTGCGCTTTTTCCATGGCAATTTCTGCGGCGGACTTGATTTTTTTCATTTTTTTCACTCCCCTGGATTTTATGTTATAATATTACATCAAAGCATAATTTTTTCAACTGTATCTTTTTATTTTCAAGGAGGGTTCATTGTGAAGTTAACAGAAAAACTGTTTTTTTACCCCTGGCAAGGGCAAGGAAACAACTGCAACACCTATCTTTATGCCGGACAAAAAACCATGTTAATCGATCCTGGACATGTCCAGAATGAGTTTGGGGTTCGCTGTTTTACTATGCTCCAGGCATCCATGAAGGAAGATGGATTTTCCATAAACGATATAGACCTGGTTTTGTGTACCCATGGACATCCCGACCACTGTGAAGCGGCCAGTACAATTCAAGAACAGAACGGCTTACATGTTGCCATGAATCGTGAAGAAGAATCTCACATGCAGCTTTTGGCCCAATTTTTCGAACGTATGACGGGCAAACGCCCTTCACTGCCTTCCATAGATATATTCCTGGATGAGGGCACGCTGGAATTAGGTACAGAAACAATCGATACGGTCCAGGTTTTTACAACACCGGGGCATTCTCCGGGTTCGCTGAGTTTCTTTTTTCCCGATGAAAAAGCATTAATCACCGGAGACGCAGTATTTCAAGGCAGCATAGGCCGAACAGACTTTCCCGATGGAGACTTGCAGACCCTGGGGAATAGCGTTCAAAAACTTGCTGCCCTTGAAGGGGTTGAACTCCTGCTGCCCGGTCACATGCAAATTGTTAAGGGAGAACAGGCGGTAAAGAGAAACTTTGAAATGATTCAGCGCATGTTTTTCTAACCCGTTGTGCTCTGGCGCTTTTAAGCGAAGATAACCGGAGCCGATACCTGGGAAGCGTAAACGCCATGCATTTCTATACTAATATTATTCTCAATACTGGCTGGTTATCCTTGTATTCCTGGAAGGATTTTAAGTAAAATATAACGAATACAGCAGTGCCTGTAAAGTATTTACCGGAGAGGTGTAGAATGGTATTAAGAACAGTTGATTTTCCCCTGGAGTCCGCAACAATTGGCGTTCTTTCCGATACGCATATCCCTTCCCGGGCTTACTATCTGCCTTCTTCACTCTTTTCTATCTTTGCAAACGCCGCGCTAATTCTGCATGCAGGGGATATTGTAGAAGAAAATGTTCTTTTAGAACTGTCGGCATTAGCACCGGTAGAAGCTGTAGCCGGAAACATGGATTCCCTAGAGCTGCGGCATAAACTGGGGACAGCTAAAATCATCAATTTTGGTCGCGTGTCTGTTGGGCTGTTCCACGGTTTTGGGTCCCGTGGTGCAACAATAAAGAAAGCGGTAGACGCATTCCGGGATCAGCAGGTGGACGGGGTAATTTTCGGCCATGTCCACGAACCTTTCATTGAGAAAAAAGACGGACTGCTCCTGGTTAATCCCGGTTCAGTGACAGACCCCCGCCGGGGCAGCAAACCCTCCTGTGCACTGCTCCACCTGGAGAAGGGAACCCTTGAAGGGGAGATCGTGGAACTCTGAAAAAGCGCACGTCTTAGGACATGAAAAGTCGTTTTGCCTCAACCGTTCTGGTTGGGGTTTTTTTGTGCTTATATCATACATACATATTATAAGAAGTCCGAGAACAAAGAGAGGTTGGTGGTTAAGATTTTTTTCGCCTTCAAACTGCGCAGAAAAATGCTTTGGGTGTTACTGGGTTTGGCAGCCTTCATCCTTTACTTTTGCACCCTGGAACGACAGGGAGAGCCGGTTTCTTCAACCCTTGCAGTTTTACCGCTAACAGACCGCATCATTGGTGTTGACCCCGGCCACGGGGGCTATGATCCCGGTGCCGGCCAGGGAGACATTATAGAAAAAGATGTCGTTCTTCAAATCGGGCTTTATCTTCGCCAGTTTTTACATCAGGCCGGTGCCCAGGTGGTGATGACCCGGGAAGAAGATTACGATTTGTTAGAGCTTCCTGTCGGTCCGAAAAAACGAGCGGATATGGCTAACCGGCTGATTATCCTGGAAGAGGCAGGGACAGAGCTTGTTGTCTGCATTCATGCAAATTACATTGCTTCACCCCGCTGGCATGGGGCTCAAACCTTTTACCGTGCGGACTGTGCAAATAGTCGGCATCTTTCCCGGATGATCCAGGAAGAACTCATCCGCGTATTGCAAAATACCAACAGGCAGACTGCAGCCAGCAACTTTTTTATCATGAATGAAACAACAGCTACGGCAGCCCTGGTTGAGGTGGGCTTTTTATCCAATCCTAAAGAGGCCATGCTTTTAACTTGCCAAAAAAAAAAAAAAAAAGTAGCCTGGGCCGTTTATTTAGGGATTGTTCGGCACTATTCCGAACTCATGTAATTTTTTTATCAAGGACGTAGGAATTTCCCTGTATAATGGAGAATTAATGAACACATCTGATGTTAAGAAGGAGGTTTACCTCGTGGAACCAACCAAAGAAGCCCTGTGGACAGCACACTACGAAAAGGGTATCAAGCAACATTTGGAATATCCTGAAAAACCTGTTTTCAGTCTATTAGAACGAACTGTCAAGCGGTATCCCCAGCGGGTAGCAACATATTTTAACGAGGCAAAACTGTCTTACAAGGACCTGCTGATTAACGTGAACAGGCTGGCGACAGCCCTGGCCACCCTGGGAGTAAAAAAAGGCGACCGGGTCGGAATTATGCTGCCCAACTGCCCCCAGGCGGTGATCAGTTTTTACGCCATCATGCGATTGGGAGCGATCGCTGTTTATTTAAACCCCGTCCTGGTAGAAAGGGAACTCACTCACAAAATTAATGATGCCGACATCCGAACGCTTATATTAATTGACATGTCGTACCGAAAAATATCAAATATTCGGGACAAGGTTAAGCTGGAAAACTTAATTGTATCCCACATCCACGACTACCTGACCTTTCCGTACAATATTCTATATCCCGTAAAACAGAAAAGCGACGCCCGCACACCGGAAATTCCTCAAAAAGAAGGCATATATCAATTTACTAACCTGGTAAAAGGGGCACCGCCGAATCCACCGGATGTATCCATCGATCCTAAAAATGATGTGGCCGTACTGCAGTATACCGGTGGAGTCACCGGAACACGTAAAGGCGCCATGATTACCCATTTTAACATGGTAGCCAATGTGCGGCAATTCCGGGAATGGTTTTCCAGCTGCAAAGACGGGGAAGAACGCATTCTCGGCGTGGTACCCTTTGCTCACATTTACGGGTTGACCTGTGTAATGAATTTTGGCATTTACATTGGGGCAACATTGATCTTGCTGCCCAACTTTTATGTAAACAGGGTCTTAAAAACCATTAACAAAAGTCGTCCTACATTTTTCCCCGGCGTACCCACCATGTACTATGCATTAAGCCACCACCCCGATGTAAAAAAATACGATATTTCTTCGATTGACTACTGTTTGTGCGGCGCAGCCCCGCTTCCACTGGAAATACAGGAAAGATTCGAACAGCTTACCGGTGCCAGACTGGTAGAAGGTTTCGGCCTTACGGAAGCATCCCCCGTCACCCACTGCAATCCTGTCAGGGGAAGGCGAAAAGTGGGAAGCATTGGACTGCCCATGCCCGACACCGATGCCAAAATCGTAGACTTAGAAACCGGGACGAAAGAACTGGAAATGGGAGAGGTAGGTGAGCTGATTATTTCCGGGCCCCAGGTTATGAAAGGGTACTGGAACCGCGATGATGAGACGGAAATCGCCTTGAAAGATGGCTGGCTCTATACCGGCGATATCGCTGAAATGGATTCCGACGGCTACTTCTTTATCCTCAACCGCAAAAAAGACATGATCATCTCAGGCGGATACAATATTTATCCCAAAGAAATTGAAGAAGTGCTCAACCGTCATCCCAAGGTTAGCGAAACCGTTGTAATTGGCATTCCCGATGATTACCAGGGAGAAGTGGCCAAGGCCTATGTTTTCTGCAAGAACCCCAAACTTACCGTTATTGAAGATGAGCTAAAGGATTACTGTCTGAACAAACTGGCCCCATACAAGATACCCAAGAAGTTCGATATTCGCAAAGATCGTCCACCAAAGAACCTGGAAAGCACAGAACTTCGCCGTTACCTGGTCGAAGGGCCTGAAAAAGCTGAATAGATTGGTAAAGAATTGGAGTTTCTGCTTCCCGGTGGTCGGCTCAAAGTTTGTAAAATAGTAGTTATCAAAAATTAAAAACCGGCAGTGAGCGAACGATGCGCTGCCGGTTTCGTGTTGTATCTTTTTTCGTAGTGCTCTGGGCAATTTGTAAGCGAAACTGCGTCCCCCTAATTTACGGCGTGAGCGGACCATAAAAGGGTTGAGCAAATTACTTTTTTACTTTATTTTTCTGTCCGTTTATATCATTTTCTCCGGTTTCGTAAGGCCTGCTCCGCGATGCCTCCAACTCTTCAAAGCCCCGCAGGACGGACTGCAAAGACTCAATAAGCATGATACGTTCTTCTGGATCCAGGCGGTCTGCCAGGTTGTTGAAACGCAGAGTCCGGCGCTCAAAGACCAGGCTGGCCAGCTGCCGGCCGTACGATGTAAGGGAAACCCTTACGATGCGCCTGTCTTTTTCATCTCCTTTACGCTTAACCAGGTTCATATTAACCAGTCGGGAAACCAGGCGGGTTACGGCACTCTCCGCCAGGTATATTTCCTGCCCAAGTTCCCCCATGGTAAGGTTTTCTTTAAGATATAAAACCAGAAGCGCATTGATTTGCCGGGGGGTAATTTCCAGGCCCGTGAGTTCCCGGTTTTCTTCATTGCTGAGATAATGCATCAACTTGGGGAAAATGGTCTGTATCGCTGTGGTGAAATTGTCCGTTTGCTTAAAATCAACCATGTTTTGGGACCCTCCTCTTTCTTATAATAGGAAACCCGGATGCCTTTGTCAAGAAATGACCGGTTTTTTCAAATCAACAAATATTCCATATTGCGAGAATACTTTTTGCAAGAAAAACTTAACAAGTAGAAAGCTTAAATATGTTAAATAATTTCTCTTAGACGATAAATAAACCTGATCCTGGAAAAATAAAAGAGGTTAAGGGGGCGCTTAAACAGAAAAGAGCATATTTTTTTCAAAAAAATAAAGTTATTTATTTCACAAAGCAGGAGATCGCTTCAAGGCCATAGAACTCAATAGCAGATTACTTTCTTTAGTAAAATATTAACCTCGTGAAATAAAGGTGTTGAGGAGGTGAGGCCCTTCTTTTTTGTGTTCGTTAAATTGAAGCGGTAAAAAAGCGAAAAAATTGTAACTAGAATTTTGGAAGAACCATCATGATCGGCTGTTGATTAATCCGATGGATGATAAGGAGGAGGGAGTATGGCTTTTAAAATCCGCAAAGCGGCTATTCTGGGAGCGGGAACCATGGGGGCATCCATTGCTGCACACCTGGCAAACGTCGGGATCCCCAGTTACCTGTTTGACATCGTTCCCAAAGAGTTGACGGAAGAAGAAAAGGCGGCCGGGTTGACCCTGGAAGACAAAAAAGTAAGAAACCGCCTGGCAACCCAGTCCATCGAGCGGCTGAAAAAAATGCGGCCGGCCCCGTTTTATGACAGCAAGGACGCTGTGCTGTTAACACCGGGCAACCTGGAAGATGACCTGGATAAATTATCCCAAGTGGACTGGATTATTGAAGTTGTTGTGGAGAACCTGGATATTAAGAAAAAACTTTTCAGCCAGGTTGAAAAACACTGGAAAGAGGGCACCATCGTCACGACCAATACCTCCGGCATTTCGGTGAACAAGATGGTGGAAGACTGTTCCGATAACTTTAAAAAATATTTCATGGGCACGCACTTTTTTAACCCGCCTCGCTACATGAAACTGCTGGAGATCATACCCTGCGAAAAAACCGACCCGCAGGTGCTTACGCTCATGGAACGTTTCTGCGAAGAAAAACTGGGCAAAGGGGTGGTTTTCGCTAAAGATACGCCCAACTTTATCGCCAACCGCATCGGTGTGTACGGCATGGTGGTCACCGCTCGCGTCATGGAAGAGGAAGGCCTGTCTGTGGAAGAAGTCGATGCTGTAACCGGGCCGGCTATGGGTCGTCCCAAAAGCGCATCTTTCCGCACACTGGATATGGTTGGGCTGGACATTTTCTTGCACGTTGCACAAAATGTGCGAGAAAACATTACCGAGGAATGGGAAATCAAAGACTTTGAAATGCCGAAATTCACCCAGACCATGGCCGAAAAAGGCTGGCTGGGGGACAAAACCAAAGGCGGCTTCTACAAGGTTGAAAAATCTGCCGAGGGTAAGAATATCCTGGCCCTGGACTACACCACCATGGAGTATCGCCCCAAGCAGAAAGCCAAGTTCGGCAGCATCGATGCCGCCAAAAATGTAAAAGGCGTAGGTAACAAGCTGAAAACACTGGTAGAAGGAAAAGACAAGGGCGCTGACTTCGCCTGGAAGGTAATCAAGCCTGTCCTGTCTTACGCGGCAGTAAAGCTGGGTGAAATTGCCGATGATATCGTTTCAGTCGACCGGGCCATGCGCTGGGGTTTCAACTGGGATCTCGGACCCTTTGAGCAGTGGGATTCCCTGGGCGTAAAAGAAGTGGCTGATCGGATTTCCCAGGACGGCGGAGAAGTGCCGGCTGTTGTTCAGGAAATGCTGGATGCCGGTTTTACTTCTTTCTATAAAAAAGAAAATGGGAAAGCCCTCTATTACGACTTCAAGGATAAAACATACAAGGAGCTACCATCCCGCCCCGGGGTGATCATACTAGATGACTTGAGGGAGCAGAAGAAAGTCGTTAAGTCCGTTTCCGGAGCCAGCCTGGTGGATATCGGGGATAACATTCTCTGCCTGGAATTTCACTCGCCCCAACAAGCCATCGGCCCGGACATTGTTGGCATGATGTTTAAAGCCGTTGATGAAGTGGAAAAAAACTGGGATGGGCTTGTCATTGCCAACCAGGCCCGCAATTTCTGTGTTGGCGCCAACCTGATGATGATTCTCATGGAAGCCCAGGCCGACGAGTGGGATGAGATCGACCTGATTGCCCACCAGCTCCAGCAGTCGCTCTTGCGGCTGAAGTACTGTGAAAAGCCGGTTGTTGCCGCACCTCACGGCATGACTCTGGGTGGAGGATACGAAGTGATTGCCCATGCCCACCGTATTCGAGCAGCGGCGGAAACATACATGGGCCTGGTGGAAGTTGGTGTGGGGGTTATCCCTGCCGGTGGAGGCTGCAAGGAAATGATTCTGCGCAGCGTGGAAAACGTGCAGGATAACAAAAATGTTAGCGACCTGCTGCCCTTTGTCCGGGGCGCTTTTGAAACGGTGGCCATGGCCAAAGTGGCGACCAGTGCCAAAGAAGGGTACATGTATAACTACATGAGGCCCCAGGACTCATTCACCGCTAACGGGGACCGCCATATTTACGAAGCGAAAAACGTGGTTATGGCCATGAACCTGGAAGGGTTTAAGCCACCCGAACGCAAAAAAATACGTGTTGTGGGCGAGCCCGGATTTGCAGCTATGAAGGCGGGGGTATATCTCATGAAAGAAGGCAACTACATTTCCGAGTACGATGCATATATCGGTGAAAAACTGGCCTTCATTTTCAGCGGGGGGCGCCTACCGGCCAACACCTGGGTGGATGAACAGTACCTGCTGGACCTGGAGCGTGAGACATTCCTGCATCTCTGCGGCCAGCCCAAGACCCAGCAGCGCATGATGCACATGCTGCAAAAGGGCAAACCTTTAAGGAACTAATGATTAAGGAGGGATATTTCTATGCGTGAGGCTGTTATAGTCGCCGGAGTGCGCACACCCATCGGGCGCGCCAACAGGGGGACTTTAAAAGATACCAGGCCGGAAGACCTGGCTGCGCTGGTGATCAACGAAAGCATCAA
>SKMY01000003.1 GCA_007120815.1 Syntrophomonadaceae bacterium
AAGAATGAACGAGGCGGATCGTGTTATTGTGGAATACCCCCTGACCATCTTTTTAAACGATCAGGAATTTGTGACCTTGCTCTGTTCGCCCACAAAGATGGATTGCCTGGCGGTTGGGTTTTTGCGTTCCGAGGGGCTGGTGATGGGTGCCGATGACCTGGAGAGTGTTCGGGTAGACGAGGAGCGGGGAATGGTTTTTGTCCAAACCCGTTCAAAGACCGACCTGGTGGAAAAACTCTACGGGAAACGAACCATAACTTCAGGCTGCGGGAAAGGGACGGTTTTTTTTAACGTTTTGGACTCGCTGCAGAATAAGCCCGTAGAATCATCCCGGAAAATTGCCGCCGACAGCTTGCACAGCTTAATGTCGGAATTGCACGAGCGTTCCCTTCTCTACAAAAACACCGGCGGTGTCCATATTGCAGCCCTGGCCGAGCCGCGTCAGCTCTTATTTCATCATGAAGATATCGGTCGTCACAATGCGGTAGATAAAATTGTCGGAGAATGCGTACTAAACAACCTGCCCATTGACGATAAAATTCTTTTGACCAGCGGAAGATTGACATCAGAAATGGTTATTAAGGGAGCCAAGCTAAGATTTCCCTTTGTTGTTTCCCGTTCAGCGCCGACATCACTGAGCGTTCAGTTGGCTCGGGAATTGGGCATTACCCTGGTTGGTTTTGTGCGCGGCAGGCGAATGAATATTTATTCTCATGAG
The DNA here is from genome assembly GCA_007120815.1 of Syntrophomonadaceae bacterium. Next base: position 719 of record SKMY01000003.1, read on the forward strand.
GAGCGAATTTATTAGCGAAAACCCCTCCCCTGATTTGCGACGTGAGCGGACCAATAAAAGGGTTGAGCAGTTACAAGGATAATAAGTTTGCAACGGGGATACTGTTAGCGGATCTCCTGCTTTGCCCGGAAGGTATCTTTTTGTACAACCAGGTTGCGAACATTCATATCGATTCTTAATACCTGGAATCCGGTTAAACGTTCCAGCGTTTGTTTCATCTCTAATTGAAGGTCTGAAAGGAGCGTGGGAATACTGTCGGCGGCGCCGTAAAAAAGGGAAACCTCCAGGTTAATGACCAGCCCGTTTGCGGTGGATATGATGCCGTTCTTTTTCACCCGGGTAATTTCTTTTTTTTGTCCTGATACATGGGTGATAATCTGTTCAATAACATGCTCAGAAAGGAAATAATTCCCAAGTGAACTGTACAGGGGCCTTACGATGGTATGTTCCAGTGCTCTTGGTAAAGATGTGGCGGATTTGCTTTTCCCCAGAAAAAACGACCGAATATTTTCCAGTAAGAAGCCTGGGAAATCTTTTTCAATGGCAAAGGTGGGAATGGGTATAACATGCCGGTTTTGCTTAACCCGGGTCTCCAGGGCCTGGCTAATTTCCTTTGGTGTGGCGATGTCCTCAATGTGGATTATCTCATCCGGCTGTGGGATGGAGAGTGTATTCGCTATTTGATGTATCATGCGGTCAGAAATACCAAGGATCAATATGCTTTCAGGCTTTTCAGTGACCAGGGTGTCTCTAACTTGTTTTGCATGTTCAGGATCTGAAAAGATGGCCCGCTTGGTTGCAGCCATTTTGGTCGTTTCACGTTTGGCGGAACGTCCTGCCAGGACCTGGTTGCCTTTTATGAGCAGGCCGTCATCAATGATATATTCAACCCCTTTTCTGTGGGCCAGCAGGGAAGCTTGATGGCTTTTTCCTGTTCCGCTGGGGCCAACTAACGCATAGATTTTCATATTATCCTCCTATTTTCGCGTATATCATAGCATAAAAAGGAATAGCTGTCGACTTGATAAAAAAAATAAAATACAAGCAGGATTTCCTTCTAATTTTTACGAATATTCTAAGGGAAAGGAGGGATAATCGTATTGGGGTAATTAAGGTAGCACTGGTAACAGCAGGAAAATCAGGATATTCCGCATTTACAGTCCTCAAGGAGATGGAAAAACTGGTCTCTATCGTTGGCATTGCTGATCTCAGTGGTGACTTTTCCTGGCTGAAACAGGCTGAAAAAAGGCGCTTTTTTGCCACCCAGGATCTGGTCAAACTTTTATCGCTGCCGGATATTGATGTCGTACTGAACACAACAAGTTCTCAAGAAACGAACCAATTGATCCACGAACTAAAAAATCCAGGTGTTAATGTCATGGAAGCCCGCCCGGGCAACCTGCTCATGGCTCTCCTACAATCAAAAGAGGAGCTCCTGGAGGCCAAGCGGTTAAAAAGCGAACTGGGGGCTATTCTTAACTCGGTTCAGGATGCCATTGAAGCTGTGGATACCAACGGGGTCATTAAGTATGTAAACCATGCTTTTACCCGGGTTACGGGCATACCTGAGCGTGAACGGGTTGGGAAGAACATCTTTGAAGTTTCCCCGCAAGGCGCCCTGGCTCAATCACTTATCCGCCAAAAGCCTGTGACTGGATACAGAACCGTGGTGGGAGGTTCTGATGTAGAGGTTATTTCCAATGCTGCCCCGATTAAAGTAGAAGGAGAAATTGAGGGAGCCGTTGTTGTCTTTCAGCCTATCACAGATATTTTAAAGCTGGTCGATGCATTACAAAAAAGTAACATCATGATTGAAAACCTTTATGAACGCATTGACCAGATAACGGGAGGCAAGTTTACCTTTACAGAATTAATCGGGGAGAACAAAGTCTTCAAAGCAGCCATTGACATGGCCAAGCAGGCGGCCAAAGGCGATTCCCCGATCCTGATCACGGGAGAAAGCGGAACGGGCAAAAAGATGTTTGCCCATGCCATTCATAATGCCAGCTCTCGCTACAACCGACCGTTTCTTAAGATTGACTGTTCGACAACACCTGAATCAATGTTGGACATGGAGATTTTTGGGTACGAAAAAGGAGTCTTTAGCGGTGCCGTTCGTACCAAGCTTGGCCGGGCTGAACTGGCCAAAGATGGAACACTCTTTCTGGATAATTTAGGGGAAGTAAATTTGAACTTCCAGGAGAAGCTTTTAAAACTGCTGCGGGATAAAAAGTTTAAGCGAATGGGTGGAACAGAGGCCGTTCAATCCAATGTTCGTATTATTGCAGCAACGTCTCAGGACCTTAAGGACCTGGTTCGGCGCGGGCGTTTTCGGGAAGATCTCTACTTTCAAATGCAGGTCACTGAGTTGAGGGTGCCCCCACTCAGGCGCCGAACGGAAGACATCCCCTTGTTAGTGAATCATTTCATTTCCATTTTTAATAGAAAATTCGGCAAAAAAGTCAATGCCCTCTCCTCTGAAGCGCTTCAGCTGGTAACCAACTATGAATGGCCGGGGAATATCAAAGAATTAGAGTTTATCGTAGAGCGTGCGGTTATCCTGGCTGATGGCTCAAAAATTGAAAAAGAACACCTGGCACCATATATTGCTCGATTCAGCGGCATGGGAATGAAGCAGTTTTCGGAAATTGTACCCCTGGATAAAATGGAACAAATGATGTTAAAAACGGCTCTTTCTCGCTACGGTGAAACGTTGGAAGGAAAGAAAAAGGCTGCCCAGGCACTAAATATTTCTCTAGCAACACTTTATAACAAGATAAAAAAGTACAAGGCCAACCTTTAACAGATTTTAAACCAAACACAGGAGGTGAACAGGATTGAAATTGTTTGAATACATGGGGAAAGAATTATTTAAGCAGTACGACATTCCCGTCCCTGAAGGGCGCGTCGTGCAGACACCCGGCGATGCAGCTGACGCTGCAGAAGCCATTGGCTCCGTGGTGATCAAGTCCCAGGTCTTAACGGGCAAGCGAGGGAAAGCCGGGGGAATTGCTTTCGTCGACGACCCGGACACGGCCCGCAGTGAAGCCCAGCGACTTTTAGGAATGGATATTGGCGGTTTCCCGGTGGAACATCTACTGGTTGAAGGTAAAATAAACATCGAGCGGGAGCTTTACCTGGCCATCACCGTTGACGGTGCGCTGCGCTGTCCCATTGTTTTGGCATCCCTGGAGGGCGGCATGGATATCGAAGAGGTGCCCGAAGACCTCATCGTCAAGTACCCTATTGAAGTCAACATGGGCTTGCATCCCTTCATGGCCCGCGAGATCTGCCGCCGGTTGGCCCTCAAAGGGGACCTGGCCAAATCCTTTAGCGATATTTTATTTAAACTATACAGGCTTTTTAAGGAAATGGACGCCGAACTGGTCGAGATTAACCCCCTGGTCATTACCGGTGAAGCAATGCTGGCCGCCGATGCCAAGGTGACCATCGATGAGGATGCTTTATTCCGGCACAAAACCCTTCCCCGGGTGGAAGAGCGGACCGAGCTGGAGAAAAAATCCCATGAACTGGGTTTGGCTTACGTGGAACTGGACGGCGATGTAGCCATTATGGCCAACGGTGCAGGCATGGCCATGGCCACCCTGGACATGTTGAACTATTACGGCGGACGGCCGGCAAACTTCCTGGATGCTGGCGGAGGTGCAGGCGTGGAACAGACTGCCCGTGCCCTGGAACTTTTACTGGCTACCGAACCAAAAGTCATCATGATCAACATCTTTGGCGGTATTACCCGCTGCGATGATGTTGCCAACGCATTTGCCACCGTAAAAAAGGAAAAAGACCTGACCATCCCCGTTGTCTTCAGGCTCGTAGGCACCAACGAGGATGCGGGCAGAAAAATTCTGGAAGACATCGGCATTCGCGCTTACCGCACCATGCAGGAAACGGCACAAAAAGCCGTAGAGCTGTCTAAACAAGCACAATGACGGAAGGAGGTGTGAAGCCCGGTTTCTAGATGAATAAGAAATGGGGCTAGTTTATGGCAATCTTTATTGACGAAAAAACCAGGGTCATGGTCCAGGGCATAACGGGCAACCAGGGGTCTTTTCATACCCGCCAAATGCTCGCCTATGGTACGAACATCGTTGCCGGTGTATCCCCGGGCAAAGGGGGTCAAAACGTTGAAGGGGTTCCTGTATTTGACACGGCGGCGGCCGCTGCAGCGGCAGAAAAGCCCGATGCCTCCATTCTGTTTGTCCCCGCGGCTTTTGCCCGTGACGGGGCTTTGGAAGCGCTAAACGCCGGAATGAAAGTTGTTGTTGTGATCACAGAAGGGATTCCCCTCCACGATGCCATGACGATCATCGCCTATGCCAGACAAAAAGAGGCTGTTGTCGTCGGTCCCAACACCTTTGGGCTGGTCTCTTCGGGCAAATGTAAGATCGGCATTATGCCCAACCAGATTTATGTCCCGGGGCCCGTGGGTGTGGTGGCCCGCAGCGGCACTTTGAGCTACGAAATTGTCGCTAACCTGAAAGAAGCGGGCTATGGCACGTCTACGGTTGTCGGCTTAGGAGGTGACCGCGCCGTGGGGTTAAACTTTATTGACGTCCTGCCAAATCTGGAAGAAGACCCTGAAACTAAGCTTATTGTCATGGTTGGTGAAATAGGCGGCACCGCTGAAGAAGAAGCTGCCAAATACATTAAAGCACATATCAGTAAACCGGTCATTGCTTACCTGGCCGGGAAGAGTGCCCCGCCGGGCAAACGGATGGGGCATGCCGGCGCTATCATCGAACGCGGCAGAGGCACCTTTCAGGGGAAAGTGGAGGCCCTGGAGGCGGTCGGCGTAAAAGTCGCTGAGTTGCCTTTCCAGGTACCGGAGCTGGCAAAAGTATTATTACCGCAATAACAAAGATACGTTGTAGCTGCCAGGGCGTTTAGACTAGTGAACGCTTCACTGGAATTATCTTACATAGCATACGTCTTTTATCCGCACTCTCCTCTATCCGGGCAGTTGCATAAGCATGACCAATATGTATTCTACGAAAGGGAGGAAAGCCTGTGTTTAATAAAGAAAAGCTGGAAGAATTAAAAGGCATACAAGCAGGCTGGGATGAGAACCTTCAAAAGAGCGTGGGAAAAAGGCCAGAGCGCAAGAAGGAGTTTTTAACAGACTCCAAAATTCCCGTTGAGCCCGTCTATTCGCCGCTGAATATTGAAGAATTTGATTATCTGGAGCAGCTGGGACTTCCCGGTGAATATCCTTTTACGCGAGGAGTGCAGCCCAACCTTTATCGCGGCCGGTTGTTTACCATGCGCCAGTACGCCGGCTTTGGCAGCGCAGAGGAAACCAACAAACGCTTCCGTTATCTTCTGGAGCAGGGGCAGACGGGGCTTAGCATTGCTTTTGACCTGCCCACCCAGATCGGGTACGATTCGGACCATTCACTTGCGCGAGGCGAGGTCGGCAAAGTTGGCGTTGCCATCGACTCCTTAAAAGATATGGAAATTCTTTTTGACAGTATCCCCCTTGACCAGGTCACTACATCGATGACCATCAACTCCCCTGCCGCCATAATTCTGGCCATGTACCTGGCCATGGCGGAAGAGCAAGGGGTAAACCTGGAAAAGCTGGGGGGAACCATACAGAATGATATCTTGAAGGAGTACGTGGCCCGCGGAACCTACATTTTCCCACCAGAACCTTCCATGCGTCTGATAACCGATATCTTTGAATTCTGCGGCGAAAAAGTTCCTTCCTGGAACACCATCAGCATTAGCGGTTATCATATTCGAGAAGCCGGTTCCACAGCCGTCCAGGAAATCGCCTTTACCCTGGCCAATGGCATCGCGTATGTTGATACGGCTATTAAAGCGGGTATGGACGTTGACCAGTTTGGCCCCCGGCTTTCATTTTTCTTTAACGCCCACCAGAACTTTTTCGAAGAGATCGCCAAGTTCCGGGCAGCCCGGAGGATTTGGGCTAAAATCATGAAAGAACGGTTCGGCGCAAAAAACCCGCGTTCCATGATGCTTCGCTTCCACACCCAGACGGCCGGCTCCAGCCTGACCGCCCAACAGCCCATGGTCAACATCATGCGGGTGGCCTACCAGGCCTTGAGTGCCTGCCTGGGAGGGACCCAGTCGCTGCACACCAACTCGTACGATGAAGCCCTGGCCCTGCCCAGCGAGCATGCTGTATTAATGGCGCTTCGCACTCAGCAGGTCATAGGATACGAGTTAGGGGTCACAGATACAGTGGATCCCCTGGGCGGCTCGTACTTCATAGAAAGCCTGACGGACCAGATCGAAGAGCAGGTGTTCAATTACATCAAGCAAATTGACGACTTAGGCGGTGCGGTGCGGGCTATTGAACAAGGTTTCATGCAAAAAGAAATCCAGCAAAGCGCGTACGAGTACCAGAAAGAAGTTGAGAGCAACCAACGCGTTGTCATTGGGGTTAACAAGTTTGTTACCCGTCAGGATGAGCCTACGGACCTGCTCAAGATGGATCCCACGGTAGCCGAACGGCAGGAAGAAAAGTTAAAGAAGTTGAGAGAGGAAAGAAACGGCCAGGCAGTGGCTGAAACCTTAAAACAGCTGCGCAGCATGGCTCAAACCGATGAAAATTTAATGCCCGTCATTTTAGATGCGGTGAAAGCCTATGCCACCATCGGAGAGATTTGTGACGTGCTTCGGGAAGTCTTTGGCGAATTCCAGCAACAGGTGTTGCTCTAAGACCGTTCAGGAAAGGAGTTAGACCTATGTCAGATAAAAAGATTCGTGTTTTGGTTGCAAAAATAGGCCTGGACGGTCACGACAGAGGTGCCAAGGTTATTGCCCAGGCCTTTAAAGATGCCGGCATGGAAGTGATCTATACGGGGCTCCGGCAAACCCCGGAGAAAATTGCCGAAACAGCCATTCAGGAAGACGTACAGGTCGTCGGTATTAGCATCCTTTCCGGTGCGCACATGCAGCTTTTGCCTCCCGTTTGTGAGCTGCTTCGCAACCAGGGAGCAGGCGATATTCTGATTATTGCCGGAGGGGTTATTCCCAAGGAAGACATTTCCTTTCTTAAGAAAGCGGGCATAGCCGAGGTATTCACGCCAGGGACTTCAACCGGTGAGATTATTGGCTTTGTTAAAGAAAGCTTATCTTAAAAAGAGGAGGTGATAACTTGTTAAAGAAAATTGATCACATTGGTATTGCTGTAAAAAACTTGGACGAAGCGCTGGCCTTCTATGAAGATGCTTTGGGTTTAAAATCGACCGGCACTGAGGTCGTGGAACAACAAAAGGTTAAAGTTGCTTTTCTGCCCCTGGGAGATAGTAAGATTGAGTTACTGGAATCTACTGAACCGGATGGTCCCGTTGCTAAATTTATCGAATCCCGGGGAGAAGGGGTTCAACACATTGCTATTCGCGTGGACAATATTGAAGAAAAATTAAAAGAACTGGAAGAAAAAGGAATTCGTCTCATTGACAAATCTCCCCGCTATGGTGCCGGAGGTGCGCGCATTGCTTTCTTACACCCAAAATCGACATCTGGTGTCCTGCTTGAACTCTGCCAGAGAGACGAGGAGGTAAAGTAACTTGGAAGACAAACTTAATTTTTTACAGGAAAGACGACAAGTTGTAATAAAAGGCGGCGGTGACAAACGCATTGCAGACCAGCATGAAAAAGGCAAACTGACAGCCAGGGAAAGGCTGGAGCAGTTCTTGGATCCCGGAAGTTTCGTGGAGATCGGCACCTTTGTTCAGACTGGCCTGGAAGAAGGCAGCACCAATGAAATCAAAAACCCCGGAGAAGGGGTGGTTACCGGTTACGGCACGGTAAACGGCCGGTTGGTTTATATTTTTGCCCAGGATTTCACCGTGTCCGGTGGGTCCCTGGGAGAATTGCACGCGGCCAAAATTTGCCGGGTGATGGATTTAGCCGCAAAAAATGGCGCGCCCTTTATCGGGTTAAACGACTCAGGTGGCGCCCGGATTCAGGAAGGCGTCATGTCTCTGGACGGTTACGGTAATATTTTTTACCGAAACACCATCTACTCGGGTGTCATCCCCCAGATATCTGTCATTATGGGGCCTTGTGCCGGGGGTGCCGTATACTCCCCAGCCTTGACGGATTTTGTTTTCATGGTGGATAACACCAGTTACATGTTTATTACCGGTCCCCAGGTTATTAAAGCGGTAACAGGCGAGGAGGTCACTTCGGATAAATTAGGCGGTGCGAAAACCCATAATGAAACCAGCGGCGTGGCCCATTTCAGGGCGGCAAATGAACAGGAATGCATGAACAATCTTAAAAAGCTGATCAGCTACTTGCCCTCCAACAACCTGGACAATGCACCCCTGGCGCTAACGGCTGATCCCGCCTTTCCAGCTGAGGATCTGGTTCAACTGGTACCACCAGATCCAAACAAGCCGTATGATGTGGTCGAAATCATTAACCGGGTTGTTGACGGCAGTGACTTTTTCCAGGTACACGAGCATTATGCCAAGAATGCCGTGGTTGGCTTTGCCCGGATACAGGGTCAGCCCGTTGGAATCATCGCTAACCAGCCGAAGGTGTTGGCCGGGTGTCTTGATATTAACAGCTCCGATAAGATCGCCCGGTTTGTGCGTTTTTGCGACTGTTTCAATATTCCTCTTGTTACATTTGTTGATGTGCCGGGCTATCTTCCCGGCATAAACCAGGAATACGGCGGTATTATCCGCCATGGGGCCAAGATACTCTACGCTTACTCCGAAGCAACGGTGCCGCAAATCAGTATTATCCTTCGCAAAGCTTATGGAGGAGCCTATATTGCAATGAACGGCCGCTGCCTGGGAGCAGATGTGGTCCTGGCCTGGCCCACTGCAGAGGTTGCTGTTATGGGGCCTGAAGGCGCTACCAATATTATTTACCGTAAAGAAATTGAAAAAGCGGAGAATCCACAGGATGAACGAACCAAACGAGTGGATGAATATCGATACCGCTATGCTAATCCATACATTACAGCAGCGCGAGGATGGATTGACGACGTCATTGACCCGCGTGATACCCGACGTCACTTAATACATTCCCTGCAAATGTTAAAAAACAAATACGAAGAAAGGCCCCGGAAGAAGCACGGGAACATTCCCCTGTAGTGAAGAAGTGGAGTTTCCGCTTCCCCGGTATCGGCTCCGGTTATCTTCGCGGAAAGCGCCGGGGCTTAAGTTCAAGCTTCCGCCGGTATAGGTTCGTTTCAGACAGGGGTGGCAGGAGAGCGGTTCTCCTGTCACCCTTTATGTATTGTTTTTCGTGATTTACACGGATTCGACGAACTTCTCAATCCCGGGTTGACTTTTACACGGGCCGGTGTTAATATCTATGGTAAGTTCATACTCCTGCCCGTGAAGGGGAGAGTAGGGATGGCCAACAGATCAAGCGAGCCGGGGAAAAGTGCAAGCCCGGTATTGAGGCCTTTCCCGAAGCGCACCCCGGAGGCGTTAACTGAACCCCGGATGTATTCATGCACGTAATTCCCGGGTGCGTAGGTTTTTCCGACTGGCCTCCGTTACAGGGCCTGCTGCATTTCTTTTGGCAGCCCCTGAGGAGGACCTCAACGGGGTCAAAAAAGGTGGTACCGCGAGAATAGCCTCTCGTCCT
>SKMY01000073.1 GCA_007120815.1 Syntrophomonadaceae bacterium
AGGTTCGGGCATATCGGCCCTGATCGGATTTGCCTCCACGCAATCATACCTGCAGGCCCTTTTCGCCGGCCGTGATGCCTCCGCCGCCCGCCGGGGCGCACTGATCGCCGCTGCATTTATCCCCCTGGTGGGCCTGGGATCGGTACTCATCGGAATGTTTATGCGCCTCAATCACCCCGGGATTAACCCGGCTGATGCGCTGCCCCTTTTCATCCTGGAATACATTTCGCCCTGGCTGGCCGGGATTATCCTGGCCACCCTGCTGATTTCACTGATCATGACCGCCTCCGGGTTGACCCTGGGGTTAAGTACCATGTTTAACCGGGACTTCTACCGCAACATGATCCGGCCCCGCGCCGGGGACTGGGAGCTTATCCTGGTGTTTCGCCTGACGATCATTTTAATCGTTGCCCTGGCCTTTCTATTTACCCTGGGCAACATCCACGCCCTTATTTTAAAGCTGGCCTTTCTGTCCATGGCCCTGCGGGGTGTAACGGTTTTCCTGCCTCTTCTAGGCGTCATCTTCTGGGAAAACATCATTACCCCCCGGGACGGTCAGCGGGCCGTTATTTACGCCCCGGCCGCTTCCCTGCTTTGGGCCCTTCTCCTGCCCGACCTGCTAGACCCCCTCTACATCGGCCTGGTCGTCAGTTTCATCTTATTGTTTGGCCGAGGCCTCTGGCATAAAATTCACCGCCAGGAGGTAACAGGGGGACGGTTTTCTTGACACCTTCAGTGACAGCGGGGTAAAACTGGAACGGCGCTCTTATCACCCAGCCGGCGGTTCTCTTGCTACCTCCCAGGATTGCATTTGATTACAAAAAAACTTTTAGCGTTTGATCTAGATCACATCCTCTTCTATGACGACTTGCTATAATGAAGTCAGCAAGTTGAAAAAAGGAGGCAAACAACCATGAAAAGAAAAATCGTGCATATTGATGAAGAAAAATGTAACGGCTGCGGGCTTTGCGTTCCCGCCTGCCACGAGGGGGCTATCCAGATTATTGATGGAAAGGCCCGGCTGCTGGATGATAAACTTTGTGATGGACTGGGGGACTGCCTGGGTGAATGCCCCGAAGGCGCTATTTTAATCGAAGAAAGGGAAGCGGATCCCTTTGACGAAGAAGCCGTAAAAGCGCATCTGGAAACCCTGAAGGCTGGAGACAGCAGCGGTGAATCCGACAGCGATGCACTGGCCTGTGGATGCCCATCATCCATGGTGAAAACCATTGAAAAGGATCCTGCTGAAAAAGGTGACCGTGTTGAAACAGAAGCAGGCGATGTGCCTTCGGAGTTGAGACAGTGGCCGGTGCAGCTGGCCCTGCTGCCCCCGAAAGCAAAATTTTTCCAGGGGGCCAACTTGCTTGTGGCCGCCGACTGTGTCCCCTTTGCATACGGTAATTTCCACCGGGATTTTCTTAAGGATCATACCGTCGTCGTTGGGTGCCCCAAGCTGGACAATGCAGAAGCGTATTACCAAAAACTTACAGAGATTTTTAAGCAAAACGTAATCAACAAGGTGACCATCGCAATCATGGAAGTTCCCTGCTGTTCGGCCTTCAAACGCATCGTTGAAGGGGCCATCCAGGCCGCCGGTAAAAACATTCCCGTCGAGGTTGTCGTCGTCAGCGCTGACGGCGAAATTGTAAAAAAAGAACGGGCCGAAGCGGTTTGATTCCCGTTTAAATGACTACCCGGCTGGGATTGAAAGAAGTTGGGGATAGAACCTGTGATTTATTGGTTCTATCTTTTTTTCTCAGCCTTTTTTTTCCTTTCACGCCGCAAAGCAGGGGGATCTGGCGCTTTCCCATTCTTTCAATTCATTGCATATATTAAAGCATGGAAAAAGTAAAATACCTTTTTGTTCAGCCGTTTTTTGAATATCGAAATCATTATGAGCTGGTCCCATCTACCCTGGAACTGCTTGGGAGGGACAAAAAGAACGGGCGGCTTATCAGTTGGGCCGCATGCTGCATTTAGTCCAAGACATCTTCATCCCCCATCACGCAGCCGTTACGGCCAGAAGGGGGCACGGACAACTGGAAAACTGGTTGAGCAGCAACTGGCATTTTTACCTGCCAAAATGAGAAAGTTTGCCCTGATACTAAGCTAGGGAATAATTTTATTCAAGGTAAACTCGATAATGCCTTCGGCGCCCGCTTCTTTCAGCTTGTATATTAAATGGCGGACGGTCCTTTCATCGGTAACCGTTTCCACGGCCACCCAGTTGTCTTCATGAAGGTTTGAGATGGTCGGCCTTCTCAGGGCCGGCAGCAGGGCAAGAACCTTGTCCAGGTTTTCCTGGCTGACGTTCATTTTCAAGCACACTTTTTCCTCGGCCAACAGGGCGCCCCTGATCAGGGTGCAAATTTGCTCAATTTTATTTCGTTTCCACTCATCCTGCCAGCTGTCTTTATTTACGATGAATCGCGGCGTGGACTCTAGAATGGTTTCGATGATCCGCAGTTTGTTGGCCTGAAGGGATCGGCCTGTTTCCGTAAGCTCCGCAATAGCATCTACCAGGGTGGGCGGTTTGACTTCCGTGGCTCCCCAGGAAAATTCCACGCTGGCCTGTACCTGGTGTTTTTCCAGGAACTGCCGGGTCACTTCCACCAGCTCCGTGGCAATTTTCTTATCCTGGAGGTCCTGGACCCTTTTGATGGGTGAGTCATTGGGCACCG
>SKMY01000205.1 GCA_007120815.1 Syntrophomonadaceae bacterium
CGGGATAACCCACGTACTTTTCCTTAAACACGATGGCTGTAATAAACGCATCATCTTCAAACCAAAAATCCAGCTGCAGCCCGTCCTTGTTTTTCTTTCCGCAACCAAAGCAATGTTAATTCAGTATGGACATGTGAACCACTCCTGGAAAACCAAATAAGTATTATTCCAAATGAATTCCTGGTAAATACAGTCATTCTATATTGATACCTTAAGCTTGTCAACTTCAAAAGCAAACTTTTAACGGGATTTGCGAACCTATTGCTATAATAATCGCCCTATAAAGCCGCCAAAACAGTAAAACCAAGCCGCCTCGCAGTCTTCGGTTATTTAGTTGCCTATGCACCCCGTTTTCCGTGCTCAAGCTAAACAAAACTTATAGGAATGATCCTTATTCTGCCCACACTAATTTATGTTATAACCTGACTTTTACAGCTAAAAATGGCGAAAGCCCCAGCTATGTAGAAAGCACGGGGCTTTTTTGATTTTGCGGTAAAATATTTTTGTTATGCTAATTTTTGTTATGCTAAAGGTTGATATTTTTTAAGAATTTGTTGAACACTTCCTGCCGCAAATAGATATTGTAGCAATCTGTGCCGAAGGTATCCTGAATTAACTTGTAGTCCAGGGCAATCTCGTCCTCATCCGAATATGCCAGCGTGTCCACAAGTTTTCCTTTTTTATCACGAATTTTTTGAAACGCAATGGCTCCGCCTACATCGTCAAGATGAACAATCCCGCCCTTTAAAACCTGGCATGTTGCAGCACCGAGCGCCCTGGCGATTCGTTCGGCTGAAAGGGGTTTTTTCCCCATGTGATGTTGGATGATGCGAACGATGAGCAGTGCGACAAAACAGATCAGGAAGTGGGCGCGGATATGCTCATTGGTACTGACGAACACAGGTCTGGCATCAAGGTCTGATTTTAAAAGTTTAAAGGACTGCTCTATGCGCCAAAGCCCGCTGTAGACCTGGCGTATTTTGCGTTCACCATAATCAAACTCGCTGGTGATAAGGCAAAAAAAGCCGTCAAACATCGCGTCTTTTTCTGCCTTCTCCAGGTCCACGCTGCGCACCTTTTTCGTATTTTCTAAAACCTCGCCGGTCTTTTTGTCAACAATACGTTCCTTTGTATACACATCGATACCCTTCTTGATACTGTAGGCATTGTTCTTTACAGATTTCGCAGCTTTTTTTAGCTTTTCTTCCCGTTTACGTTTAGCCATATCGGCTTCGGCCTTATTCCAATAAAGAAGAACTTTTCTTGTGCGTATCTCTTTTTTTCCATCTTTGCCTTTGCCTTCGTATTCTTCAGTAAAAAGCTTGTATTTGTATGTACCATCCTGGTTCGAGATCCAACCACTTTTATCAAATAATTTCTCATGGTAACGCTTCCCTTTTTTTCCTTTTAGGACCTGTGAGAAAACGAAGCCATCGCCATTGTTTACGATCATATCGATATTTTTTAAAGAATTGATTCCCTTATCAGCAACCACGACCAGCCGGCCCAGACTGTATGACTCTTTGACCTCATTCATGGTCGGCTGAAGCGTAAGTGACTCGCTTGTATTGCCGGGGAAGATCGACATGCTGATCGGAAGTCCATTTGAATCCATGAAAAGGCCCATTGCCGTGATCGGATCAATGCGGTGTTCTTTCGATACACCCCTTTTGCGCAGATCCTCTTCATCATTAGGGAAGTCTATCTCAAAGAAATAGTTGGTCACATCATAGAAAGCATGGGAAAGATCACGGCCAATCGTCTCCTTGACCCGCTCATTTAAATGGCGCTGTAACTCCACCTCAAAACCAGCAAAGAGGTCAAGTGACCTGTAGATATCCGGCAAAGTAAAGTCCGTACGCATATTGTAGAAGCCATTTTTCATCTGGAAGGTGGCACGCTTCGAATCCGGCCGCAGGATTCTTAAAAGGACCAGAAATTTAAAAATATCACCCGGTGAATACTTTCCCCGAAACTTGCGTTTTCCATCATAACTATGGATAAATGAATCGATTCCGAGCAACTCATAGACGGCCTCAAGAAATTTGTACCCGTAGTTATACCGCCGGTTTCCCTCACTGTACATCCTTGCGGTCCCCGCTGCTTCAATTCGAAGCGGGGTATTTTCTGCCCTGTAATTTGCATTAAATTCTTCCACCATCGCCATGAAAGCATCAGGATCTTCCTGGTCTTCAAGATACCCGAAATCTTTGATCGTCCGCTGTTTGGTTGGCATTCCTGGTCCGGGCCTGTAACCTTCAACCACCCGGACTTGTGTTCTTGGCGTTCCATCCTTTTTGGTTCTTTTATCAATTTTTATCATAATTAATCAGCCCACTACTATTATAGCATAACTTTAGCATAACATCAATAGGAGAAACAAAAAAACGCAGAAATCTGCGTCTTTAAAGGGTTCTTCGATGTTTATTAAGGTCAATTTACCATGCTAACTGTAAAAGTCGGGTTATAGCATATTTTGGAATATATTTTGTAGCAATAAATCGAAATTTTTTACAAAAAGGCACACACCCCCCCTCCCCCAAAATAGGCATGTTATTAGAGTCTATGCAATTTTACAAATCACAGGTGGAGCTTTACCATAGTAACTGTAATGGCTTAGCTTGTCCGACCCACAATTTGGGCATTTTGAAATATCTTTTCCCGTAATCTTTTCAATCAG
>SKMY01000071.1 GCA_007120815.1 Syntrophomonadaceae bacterium
ACCGGAGACTGTTATGATTTACCGGAGACTGTTATGACAGGTTATTTCGGGAATCTGACCAGACAAGGCCTTGCATGACAACCATGAAGCATTTTATTGATCTGGCGGATATACAAGCAGATGAAATACTGGATCTGCTGGACTTGGCCGCTTCTCTTAAACAAAATCCGAAAGCCGCTGACAGCCAGCGGCTGGCCGGCAAGACACTTGGCATGATTTTCGCCAAGTCATCAACCCGCACACGCGTTTCTTTCGAAGTCGGCATGTACCAGCTGGGCGGGCAGGCACTCTTTTTAAGCACCCAGGATATTCAGCTGGGACGCGGTGAGACAATAGCCGATACTGCCAAAGTGATGTCCAGATTTCTGGATGGTATTATGATTCGCACCTTTTCTCACCAGGATGTGCTTGATCTCGCGCGTTATGGCTCTGTCCCTGTAATAAACGGACTGACTGACCTGATGCATCCCTGCCAGGCACTGGCTGATTTACTTACAATTAAAGAATATTTTGCCAGATTGGCAGGACTCAAACTGGCTTACCTTGGAGACGGCAACAATGTTGCTCATTCGCTCCTGCAGGCTGGCGCTAAAACCGGGATGCACGTCGCGGTCGCGACTCCACATGATTATGCCTGCGATGAGAAGATTGTAGAAGCTGCCTGTGAAGCAGCAAATAAAACCGGAGGCAAAATTACAGTCACCGCAGATGCGCTGGAAGCAGCCAAAGACGCGGATGTCATTTATACAGATACATGGATCAGCATGGGACAGGAAAATGAGAAAGCGGAGCGGATCAGTATTTTTGGTGAATACCAGGTAAATGAGCATCTGATGTCCCTGGCGAAAAATCACGCGCTTTTTCTTCACTGCCTGCCGGCTTACCGCGGTCTTGAAGTAAGTGAAGCTGTCATCGACGGACCCGCGTCAAAAATATTTGATCAGGCAGAAAACCGCCTGCATGCGCAAAAAGCGGTTCTGGTCAGATTAATGGAGTCGTGAAAGATGCATGATGACCTGACGATCACCATCCGGCAGGCGACAGCGGCTGATCTGGATCAATTGCTGTCACTGGTTCATGACGCGATGACAGTTTACGCCCGGCAGTCGGGCATTACTCAGCCACTGGAATCGTTATGTGAAGATAAGACAGACATGCTTGAACACATTAAGACAGATCATGTGCTGGTCGCGGAAAGAAACGGCCAGCTGGCCGGAACTGTCAGGCTGGTGAGGCATGGCGCAAGGACAGCCTATTTCAGCCGCTTCGCGGTTTTACCGCATCTGCGGCAGACAGGAGTCGGACGCAAGCTATACGAAGCAGCCGAAATATGGCTGCAAAGCCATGGTTTTCTCTATGTTGTTCTGCATACAGCACTGACTAATGAACCGCTGGTGGCCTTTTACCAGGCAAGAGGTTTTCATCTGGTCCACTGTACCTATGACAGAGGCTACCCGCGCGGGACATTCGCCAAGGAAATTAAACCTTATCAGCAGCTGGTATCAAAAGCTGAATAGTCTGAACGGCCGACTGGCTGTCAGACGTATAAGAGCAGGCACTAGAAAACCCGGTAGGAATACAGCAATGCGGCGGCAATAATCACAAAGATAATGATCAGTTGAATCAAAATGAAAACAAGGCCAATCACGTTGAGTATTCGGGCAATATTAAGCTTGTCGACAGCCTGTTCAACCGTTTTTTCTCCTGAAGACATAATAGAAAACACCAGCGCGATTGTGCCCAGTATCAGACTGATGCCAAGTCCAAAGCAAATAATGTTAATAATGGAAAAAACGATCATGCCGGTTGCCGAGGGCTTTTGCCTGGTATCAGGCTGTGCTCCTGGATAACCGTTCTGGCGGACAGAGGACTGCCGGAAGGTTCCGTCTCGTCCGGGATTGTAATCTTGACGGACATAAGCGAGTCGCTGACCATGCAGCTGATCTTGCCTGGCGCTGTCCGGCATGTTCCGTTCGTTATATCCCGGCTGAGGCTGATAAAAAGTGCGGGCTGCCTGATAGGCCTGGCGCTGCACCGGATCTAGTCTGTTGTCTGTATCATCTGTTTGGCGGGAAGCCCAGGATGGGTCAACAGGGCCTGTTTCTCGAACCGCCTGTCTGGCTCCGCATTCCGGACAGAACTTCGGCTGTTTCTCAAACTCATATCCACACCGTGTACAATGCATATGCACCGACCTCCTGTTATAATCTGCATCAATATTATAGCATGATATCATTCAACCTGTATGCCAAACAGACATCTGCACAGTCCTTCATCAGGCCTGGCCAGAGCACATACAGGACACGTTTTACCGCTCAGCGATGCAGCAGCGGGCTGATACGCTTGTAAACCAATGCTACAATCAGTGAGATGACAAGACCTTTAAACAGGTTGAACGGCACAAAGACGAAATAAATCAAAGTTTCCAGATCTGTCACCAGACGATTGCCCGCGGCCCGGGTCATACTGATAATGGCTTCAATAGGAAACTCCATCACATGTATGTAAAACGGCAGCATCACATAATAGTTCAGCAGGCTGGCGAAAACAGTCATTACCAGTGTACCGGCTGCCATTGCCATAAAGGCGCCTATCCGATCTTTCTTGTATTTGTAGATCAGGCCTGCCGTCCCCACAAAAGACGCGCCAATCAGGAAGTTCGCCAGTTCACCCA
>SKMY01000187.1 GCA_007120815.1 Syntrophomonadaceae bacterium
CCAATCCCGGACAGAAAGTAACAGCCACTTACAACAATGCATCCACGCTCGGAGGGGCCTGGATCGGCTTTTTCAAAAAGGGTAATCCCAACACCTCCTATATATCTTATGCCTATACCCGAGGGCAGCAATCAGGGACATATGAAATAACGGCGCCCAACACGCACGGTGAATACGAGTTCCGCCTTTTCAGGGACGGCCAATACAACTTTCTGGCAGCCAGCGGCACGTTAACTGTGGGCGTTGCGCCTGTCCAGCCCACACTTCCAACTTCACCTACCGGATTTTCTGACCTGCCGACCAGCCACTGGGCGTACAATGATATCATGCGGATGGTGGAACTGGGTATTTTGAGCGGCTACCCCGACGGTACCTTCCGCCCTAACAACACCATCTCGCGGGCGGAGTTCGCTAAAATCATGGTTCTGGCCCTGGAACTGGAAACTGTAAGGCCTGCTACCCCTTATTTCACTGACGTGGGTACAAACCACTGGGCTTACGAAGTGGTGGAATCGGCTAAGAATTACCTGACGGGTTACCGGGACAGCGCAGGAAACATTACCTTTGATCCAGGCGGCGTTGCCGTGCGGGAAGACGTGGCCGTGGCCATCGTTAAGGCCCTGGGATATGGAAATGCACCCGCTGATCTCAGCCTGCTAAACCAGTTTCCCGACCAGGGGGAGATTTCTCCTGCGCTGAGGAATCATGTGGCCATCGCAGTAGAAAAAGGGTACATGCGGGGCACAAACAGGGGCTTTGAACCTCAAAAACCTCTGACCCGGGCGGAAGCCTGCACCTTGCTTATTCGAATTATTGACCAGGGAAAAGAGAAAATTACGTTCTAGCATTCTATTTCCACCAAGGAAGCAGGGGGACGGTTTTCCTGCTTCCTTTTTTACAGGCAATGAAGGGAAGGGTTTGTTTAATATATACCGGAAACGGGGGATGTTTTCAGCCGGAATAAGCCTATTTAATCACATTCATTCGTTGGTACAATACCACAGCCCGGTTGCCTATGTCGTTATAGAGCAACTTCTCCGCGCAGATGCGTGTCATGGCGATCCCCCGGCCCCGTTCCTGGCTGCCCTCCAGGTCCAGGGGCCGCTCTATTCTATCCCGCCAGTTAAAGCCCTCCCCCTGGTCTTCCACGGTGGCCTGGATGTGCCGGTCCGAAACGGCGATCTCTACGAGTATCGTTTTTTTCGGATCCAGCCGGTTGCCGTGCTCCACGGCGTTGGCGACTAATTCGTGGAGGCAGGCCTCAAAGATGCCGGCCTCTTCCACGCCCGATAAGAACCCCGATACGCTCTCCTGGAGGCGGCTTAACTCGGCAAAATCGCTGGCCAGCTCCAGGCGGAACGTTTTCTTCTCCTCCGGGTCCACCTGTAAGACCAGGAAGGTAATATCGTCGTCCCCCTGCATGGTCCCGCCTTTGAACTGCCGGAAGTCTTCACAAACGGCCCGGTTGATCAGGTGAGGGGGCAGGTGGGCATGTTCATAGAAGACCTGGGGAAGCCTGTCCATGTAGTAAGCACCGTTGCTGCTTTGTTCCGTCAGGCCATCGGTGTTAAAGAAAATGGTCGTGCCGGGAGACAGATGAATACGCTGTTCCTGGTAATCAACGACCCCGACAGGCACGTTGGGGGAAATGAAAAGCCCCCTGCCGGAAAGGGTAAGCCGCTCCCCCCGGCCCAGCTGCACCAGCGGCGTGTCCTGAAAACCCGCCCCGGTATAAGTCAGTTCCATGGTATCCAGGTCCAAAACGGCCAGGAACATGGAGATAAAGTACTCTTCCGGGTAGCTTTCCTGGCGAAACTGATCGGTTAAGTAGTGCAGGATGCCGGCGGGGCTGAATTCCCTGGAAAAAGTGACGTATCCTTTAATGGTGTGCTTGACGAAAACGCTGAGCATAGCCCCGTCCAGACCGTGCCCCGAGACGTCGGAAAGGTAGATAATGAGCTTGCTGTCCACATGGAGCACATCGTAGAAGTCGCCACCGACTTTTTGTGCCGGTTGGTAATGGGCGGAGAAAGAAACAGGGCCAACGGCGGGAAGGGCCCTGGGCAAGGTTCGTTCATGCACCTGGCGGGCCTTGTCCATTTCCTCTTCCAGCTGGCGGTTAAGCTGTTGCAGTTCCTGGAAGTAAGCAGCCAGCTTCTCCTCCACCTGCTTTCGCCCGGTTACATCTCGGGCAACGGCGTATATCATTTTTTCCAGGGGTCTGGAGCGCCACTCAATCCAGCGGTACGTACCGTCCTTACAGCAGTAGCGATTCTCAAAACTCAGTATCTCCTCCTGGGCTTCTAACCGTTCAATGGCTTTCAAGGTGGCCTCTATATCCTCCGGATGAACAAAATCCAGAAAAAAACGGCCCTCAAGCTCGGCGATAGAATACCCCAGCACTTTCTGCCACTCGGGGTTTAAGCGGATGAATTCCCCCGCAGTGTTGGCAATGCAAAGCAGATCCAGGCTGGAATTAAAATAGCGATCCAGCTCCTCGCTTTTCTCCTGCAGGGCATTCTGGAATGCAACCTGGTCTGTCGTATCTTCCACAATGCCTACCCCTGCGGCCACGCTTTTATCCTCCGATAGAATGGGCGTAAGCAGCGCTCTTACCGGTGTCACCTTGTCAGCAGTAACAGACCTGTAGCTCCCCTCGTAGGTGCTGGG
>SKMY01000201.1 GCA_007120815.1 Syntrophomonadaceae bacterium
CGAAAGAGATTACGCCTTTTTTCCTCATCCAGTTCCAGCAAAGCGTGACCATTAAACCCAGGGAAAGTTACCGGGTTTTGGTGACGTTTCCGGTGGATATCGCCTGCCTGTTTATGGAAACGGGCCAGAGTTTTGCCGTGATGGATATTTTCTCTCTATCAGAACAGAAATACACCTTATACGGCAGCCCCAAAAGCGGCCTTATCTGCCGGTACTGGGAAAGCGGGGTCTACCCCTCCAGCCCGCCTTCCCCGGATCCTTTGCGGGAGGGGATCATGCAAATCAGTATCAGAAACACAACCCCTCGCTGGATAGAAGTCACCCAGGCAATTTTCAGCGCCAACGAGATGAAAATCTATTATGACCCAAAAACGGTCTATGCCGAGACGTACATGAAAATACTCAGCGAAACCACTGCAGAAACGGGCTTTAACCAGGTTGACCAAGAAAAACAATTGGAGCAGTCCTTGGAAATCATGGCCTCGAAAAAAACGATCAT
The DNA here is from genome assembly GCA_007120815.1 of Syntrophomonadaceae bacterium. Next base: position 500 of record SKMY01000201.1, read on the forward strand.
GACTGGAGCCAAGCAGTTAATGGAGGAAGGCATATGATTTTTGACATGATTGTTTATGGAAATGTCACGATTCTTAACATGATGGTTGCCGTGCTGATATTTATGGGCGCCCTGCTCATTTCAAAAATACTGAACATTAATATCAGGCGTTCTTTCAAAGACCGGATCGCCCGGGAACACCTGGAATTAATTGTAAAAATTCTGACCTACACCATTATCTTAATTGCCGTTGTTTTTGCCCTGCCCCTGATTGGCGTGGAGCCTTCCGGTCTGCTGGTTGCCGGGGGGATTGTGGGTTTGGCTATCGGTTTTGCCAGCCAGAGCATTGTAGGGAACCTGGTTTCCGGCATCTTTTTGATCATGGAGCGGCCCATAAAAATGGGGGACACCGTAGAGATAGACGGCATTATTGGCTTCGTGGAAGATATTCGCATTATCTCAACAACCCTTCGTACCTTTGACGGGTTATATATCAGAATCCCCAATGAAACGGTATTCACTTCCAATGTAACTAACTTTGTCGCCCACGCTGCCAGAAGATTTGAATATACCGTGGGTATCCGGTATAGCGATGATGCCGAAAAGGCCATTTGCATCATAAAAAACACCATTGATCAACATCCTCTGGCCCTCAAAAATCCCCCTCCCCAGGTATTTGTCGATGAACTGGGGGACAACAGTGTGGATATCATTGTGCGGGTTTGGGCCCCTTCGATGGAATGGTTTGGTGTGAAAATGGAACTCCTGTGGAAAATAAAAACAGCCATTGAAGCTGAAGGGATCGAGATTCCCTTTCCTCAACGGGTCCACTGGTTTCCCGAAAAATCCTCTGCGCCATCCAACCCCTGACCAAACGTCCCCTTCAGTGCCATTTGGAAAAATTGGTTCACTTTTTTTCATGCGCCGTCATCCATTCCTTTCGTGATGATGGTTGGGTAGGGATAATAGGTGTCTACGAACAGGAGTTCTTCCTGTTTCTCCCCACCGGGATAATACACCACCCTCCAGACCTCGACCTGCCCCCCCGGCGACCCGGGAATGGTTTCTTCTTCCCCCGGGGGTAAATCGCCGGTTAGTTTTGTTTTTGTGGGAGGGTCGGTAAAATAGATTTCCCTGGTGACGATTTCGACCTTTTCTTTCATGGGGGCCCCGATTATGGCGATGTAAATCTCACCCTCTTCAACATGGGTGACGATTAAAATGTCGTGGTCCCGGTTGTTTTTAAAGGTTAAGTCGTACACATGATCAAACACGGTGGCGTCTCTTCCGGGAGGGACGTACGGCCTGATATATAAATGGGGATGGCGCTCGATTATTTGCAGGTTGGCAAGAAGCACCGCGTTGTAAAGGGTTGTTGATACCTGGCAGATACCCCCGCCGTACCCCATGGAAAATTCCCCTCCCTGGATGATCGGCGCTTCTTTATACCCTTTCTCGGGGGTGGTTTTTCCGATAACCCGGTTAAATGAGAACACATCCTGGGGTTCGAGCAGGTAGTGATTGAGTTTATCTGCTGCCAGTTCAATATTGAAAGTCCTGTTTTCTGAAGAAGGGTCAAAAGCTGTGGAGTACAGTGCCATTTCCGCGGTGATGCCCTTATCAACGAAGTAAGATGCGGTAATTGAGGGGGAGACCGTTTCCGCGGGCACAGAAAGTGACAGGGGCGCTTGTGTATTGTTAAGATGGAGTTGGATCTTTTCGGCCAGGAGCACTTGATTGACCCGGCAGCCGTATACCTCAGGGTAGAATTTCACCTCGCCGTTAACAATTTGAAAACACGCATCAACCGGCTCTTTGCTAAATGTATCGTCAAGCTGATTGATGCGTTTATTGAACTGCTCTTCGTTAAGCTGATAACGTAACGGAATGGATGTGCCTTTTTTCATTTGCTGCCGTTCCAGGTAGTTAAACGGCCAGCTTTGTTCCCTCCCTTTGCCATAGCCTTCCAGGACGGTTTCTTCAATGAAGGGCTGTATTCCCATGTCCCTTAATGTGAAGGCTGCACAGTCACCATTCGGGCCGGTGAAGGTGATTTTTAAATCATTCACCGCCGCTGCCGCTTCTGAAAGGGTCTTTTTCCCCAGGTCGGTATCTTTCAAGAAGACGCCCGGGTAGAGCCTGTTGTAATAGTAAAAATAATCGGCCGCAC
>SKMY01000225.1 GCA_007120815.1 Syntrophomonadaceae bacterium
ACGGCGCAATCGGGATCGATAATTAGTTCGCCGTCTTTTTCAATATAGTTAAAATTTCCCCGGTTGGCATCATCAAAGGTAAAAACAACGGGTGACGTGCCTGCCGGGATGTCAATTTCACCCCGCACCATATCGGTCATGGAAACGGCACGGTATCCTTCCTGGTAAAGAGTCTCCAGGTCCCGGCGAAAATTGTCCGGGGTTCTTCTCCACTCCCCTTCGGGTTCTCCGATTTCATGGTACATCAGGATCATGATTTCTCCCAGTTCGTTGGGTTGGCGTTTTATCATATCAGCAGTCAACTCGCCCGGTTCATCATCTGCCGGGCCTTCCGGTTTTTCGGCGGGTTCAGCCGGCTTGTCCAAACCATCCTCTTCTTGATTGACGTCATCAGGAACCTCCAGGCCGGGACTGTCCTTGGGGTCCGGTGCCTCGTGTTCTTTTAACGGAATGTCCTCGCCCGCCCCCGTGTCGACCGGGCCGCTGCCGCAGGAGAGGTTGAAAAACATCAGCAGAACAAAGCAGAAAATCAAAGCGGTTTTTAGATGATTTATAAACATGGTTTCGGGCTTGCGCAGTTGCATGATCTAGCCGGCGCTACACCCTGCTTCCTCCTTTCAATTTTACGCTTTTCGCCAAAAGCAATAGGAGCCGTTACCTGGCAAGCGGAAACGCCATTTTTCTCTATACCCAACCGGCTCTTACGAGCCACAACAGGTGATGGAAATGGGTTTCTTAACCCGCTTCCCGACTGTTGGAGAAGGTCCGCCTTCCCTGTCTATACTATCAGATTTAAATCGATCAAAAAAGACATTTTTTGCATATATCCCCAGAAAAATAGATGGTAATGGTTACCAGATGAAAATGTTGGTAAAGTCCATAAATTATGCTATAATTCAGTATAGTAACGGGTGATCCCCTTTACCGTATGGGCTTCAGGGACACTTTGTTTGTTGAGGAGTGAGCAGAATTTGAAAATTGTTTCGGGTGAAATGATGGGAACGATTGATGCCCGGGCGATTAACGAGTACGGAATACCCGGTGTAGTGTTAATGGAGAATGCAGCTCTTCAGTGCGTCAGTCGGGTTCAGACGCTTTGTCCCCACCCCGATACCAGTCGAATCGTCATTTTGTGTGGGCGAGGCAATAACGGGGGGGACGGATTTGTCATGGCCCGCCATTTACTCAGGCGGGGCTACCGGGTCTATACGTGGGCAGCGGGCAAACCCGATGAATACCGCGGTGATGCCGCTGTCAACTACAACATCCTCCAGCGCTGTGGTGTGCCCGTCCATCAAGGAATAGAGGATCCGTCTCGCATTCTCCAGGAACTGAACAAAGATGACCTGGTGGTTGACGCCCTTCTGGGTACGGGGCTGAAAAGACAGGTCAGCGGGCCTTTTGACAGGCTAATCCAGACGATAAATAATTGCCCTGCCCGGGTTCTGGCGGTGGATATTCCTTCAGGTATTTCCGCCGATACCGGTGAGGTCATGGGTTGTGCAGTAAAGGCAAATTATACCGTCACCTTTGCCCTGCCTAAAAGGGGACTGCTGCTTTTTCCGGGTGCCGGGTATGCCGGGGAAATTTCGGTAGCGGATATCGGGATTCCCCAATCGCGAATGGAGAATAATGGGATCAGGGAGAACCTGGTAACCGGGGAATACGTTCGCCTTCGCCTTCCCTCTCGCCAACTGGACGGACACAAGGGAAGCTATGGCCGGGTGCTCATCCTGGCCGGTTCTCCCGGCATGACGGGGGCTGCCGTTCTAACCGGCGAGGCGGCCTTAAGATCCGGAGCCGGCCTGGTTTATGCGGGCACAGCGGAAGAACTCAGGGCGGTCCAGGAGAGCAAACTCAAAGAAGTGATCAGCATCGGATTTCCAGGGGATGGCAAGGGCAACCTTTCTTCCGACGGGATAGAGGTGATCATGGCGCACGCCTCAGGGTGCCAGGCAATGGCTTTTGGCCCCGGGCTGGACCCGGGGGAGGAGACTTCCAGGCTGCTGGAAAGGCTGATTAATCGAGCTTCAGTTCCCCTTGTCGTTGATGCCGGGGGGCTTGGTGCCCTGGCTAGAAATACGGGCATGTTGAAAGGAAAAAAAGCGCCCCTGGTTCTGACACCCCATCCCGGGGAAATGTCACGACTGGCCTGCATGGAAATTGACAGGGTGCAGCATACTAGGTGGATGCTGGCCCTGGAAAAAGCCGCCTTGTGGGATTCCGTTGTCGTCTTAAAAGGAGCCCACACGGTTATCGCGCTGCCCGGTGGCGAGCTCTTTGTAAACCCTACGGGAAACCCCGCCCTGTCTACCGCCGGAACCGGAGACGTGCTAACAGGCCTGATCACCGCTCTGGCTGCCCAGGGTCTTGCACCCGAAGAAGCAGCGGTCTGTGGGGTGTACCTGCACGGCCTGGCAGCGGATATCTGTGCTGCCCGTCGGGGTCCCCGGGGCATAATCGCTGAAGATGTTTCACACTATATCTCTCAGGCCTGGAGCCACGTAATGAACCCACCATCCAGCCCAGGGGATACCGGATTTTTTGCCATCAGGCCGTACCCCCACCTGGGAAGCGGAAACGCCATTCTGTTCTATAATTAAGAAAAAAAAAAATGAGCGATACATTACAGGCAAAAGATATCATA
>SKMY01000285.1 GCA_007120815.1 Syntrophomonadaceae bacterium
GGTTTTTCTACTGCAAAGGAAATTACGGATATATCCGGACGCGGTGTCGGGTTGGATGTTGTCATGACCAATATAAAAAACCTGCGCGGGGACATTGAACTGATTTCCCAAAAAGATCAGGGAACCACGTTTCGGATTAAGCTCCCTCTAACCCTGGCCATTATAGACGGCATGATGATCCGGGTTGGGCAGGAGCGCTTTATCATTCCGTTAAACGCCATTACCGAGTTTATTAAGGCAGCACCCGGAGATATCAGGAAAGCCGAAGGAAAGAGCTTAGTCATGCAGCTTCGCAGTGAATACCTCCCTTATTCAGCCCTTTACCAGCTGCTCAACTTAAAAGCGGACCATACCAGCTCTACAGAAGGGATTCTGGTTATTTTACTGGAAGGCACCAAAAAAATGGCATTGCTGGTGGATGAAATTATCGGTCAGGAACAAGTGGTCATCAAAAGTATAAAAGAGAACATGGAGCAAGTGGAAGGCATTGCCGGAGCGACCATTTTAGGGGATGGAAAAGTGGCCTTAATCCTGGATATCCATTCCATGTTCCAGTTGGCAAGAAGAAGAAAGGCATCCTGACAAATAGAAAGGAGAAGAGGTGAGTCCTGTGGCTGTTTTAAACAACAATGCCGTACTTGGAAACCAGGAGTTTGAAGAAATTCGACGCATTGTCTACGAATCAATCGGTGTTAACTTGACCGAACCCAAGCGAGCACTGGTTGTATCCCGTCTCTCCAAGCGATTAAAAGAGCTGAACCTGACAAGCTTTGCCCAGTATCTCCGTTACCTGGAAAATACCTCAGAAGAAGTTGAAATCTTGTTTAACTGCATCACAACCAATGTGACGAATTTTTTTCGGGAAGAACACCATTTCAACTATTTACACAGCCACGTTCTGCCTGCTATTGAATCCAGGTCAGGACAAAACGGTAAAAAAATCAGGGCCTGGTCTGCCGGCTGCTCAACCGGGGAAGAGCCGTATACCCTTGCCATGGTCCTGGATGCTTACTTTGCCGGAAAAAAGGGATGGAGCCTCTCTATCCAGGCCACGGACATTAACACCGAGGCCTTGAGGAAAGCCCGGGAAGGCAGCTACACCGCCCATGACGTGAAAGACATTCCGTATGATTTGTTGAGAAAATATTTTAAGCTGGGGACCGGACCAAACCAGGGCCTGTTTAAAGTGAAGGAAAACCTGAAAAGAATGATCGAGTTCCACCAACTTAATTTGACCTCGCGAGAAAAATTTCCCATGCGGGAGCCCTTGGACTTTATTTTTTGCCGCAATGTTTTTATCTATTTTGATCGGGAGACCCGCGCCGGGGTATTAAGACGTTTTCACGAGCACCTGCAGCCAAACGGGCACTTGTTTTTAGGCCATTCCGAGTCCATCAATCCTGCAGATGAACAAAATGCCCGTTGGCAGTCCGTCAAGCATACGGTTTACAAAAAGTGTACTTAGCTTACAGGTTTTAAATATGATCTGTCAGGGAGGCCAGTAAAAGATGATGACATTCAAACCCGTTAAAGTGCTTATCGTTGATGATTCCGCCCTGGTCAGGGAAGTATTAACAGGGATATTATCCCGCGACAGGGGGATCGAGGTCATCGGCACCGCTGTGGACCCCATTCAGGCGGTCAAGAAGATTAAGGCGCAGAAGCCTGATGTCATCACCCTGGACCTGGAAATGCCCCGCATGGATGGTTTAACTTTCCTGGAAAGACTCATGTCAACCTATCCTCTCCCGGTTATTGTCATCAGTTCCCTGGCTCAAAAGGGCAGCGCTGCAACCATCAAGGCCCTGGAGCTTGGTGCCGTGGATTTTGTAACCAAGCCCGCTGTGGGTGTTAAATCCGGTTTGAAGGAAATGTTCCCTGAAATAACGGCCCGGGTGAAAAATGCAGCGGCGGCAAACCTGGATGTGTTAAAAAGGCATTCACGCCATAAAAAAATGCAGCAGGCCGTTTTATCGCCCAAAGAATCCGCGGTAGAAACGCTGCCGGAAAAAACGCTGGTAAAAAGTACGGATAAAATTATCGCTATTGGAGCCTCCACCGGGGGAACCGTGGCAGTGAAAAGCATCTTAACCAGGCTGCCGGCAAATATGCCGGGAATAATCGTCGTGCTGCATATGCCGCCCAACTTTACGGCTTCTTATGCCCAAAGCTTGGATCGAACCTGCCGTTTGAAAATAAAAGAAGCCGCCGATGGCGATCAGGTATCGACAGGCAGCGTATATATCGCCCCTGGAGACAAACACATGGTAATCGAAAGAAATGCCAAAGGTTTTTTCGTCAAGTTAAACATGGATCCGCCGGTTAACCGTCACAGGCCTTCTGTGGATAAAACGTTTCAATCGCTTGCCCGGTTAAAAGCCCCGAACGCGATGGGAATCATTCTAACCGGGATGGGTGACGACGGGGCCAGGGGGTTAAAAGAAATGCATGATAAAGGCGCGTTTACCGTTGCCCAGGATGAAAAAACATCCGTTGTATTTGGTATGCCACGCCAGGCCATTAGTTTAGGCGGTGTGGAACGGGTGCTTTCCTTGGATGAAATCGCCGGAACGATCACATCCTTCGTCAAAGGGGAAATAGTTTGCTAATGTGCAAAATGGGAAACGAAGGCGA
>SKMY01000083.1 GCA_007120815.1 Syntrophomonadaceae bacterium
ATCCTCACAGTTGGCACAACCGGTACACTTATCCACGATAATTTTTGCTACCATACCTTTCCCCTCCCAGTATTGGAATTTGAGCTAAAACCAATTAATATTAAACCATATTTCAGTTCAGCCGTCAATCATTTTTGGGTTGGGTCATGTAACATTTTACTGCTTTCCCGCTGCTGCTTTTTCTGGTAAACTGTCAGGGAAGCATTCTATTTAACAGGGGAAGGATGGATGTTTTGCGTTTCGCATTATTATTTGCACGACCTTTGTGGCTCCCTTTTCTGTCCTCCATATTTATGATTTTAAGTTTTCCCCCTTTTAACCAGGGGTACCTGGCCTGGCTGGGGTTAATTCCCCTGCTTTGCTACATTCAACTCTACGCCTCATCATGGAAGAAAGCTTTTCTTGCCGGTTTTGCGAAGGGAATGCTTTTTTTTATTTACATTCACGGCTACATGGCCCTTTCAGTGGATTTTTTCTTTCCCCCCATGATGGGATACCTGGTGGTCCTGTTGGGCTCGGCTTATTCCGCTTTATTTACCGGTCTTTTTGGCTTAATATTTTTTTATGCCGCACGGGGCAACAAATCCTTCCTTTCCTCCCTGGCAGGCGCATCGGCCTGGGTCTTACTGGAATACCTCCGTTCTCTTGGGCTGCTGGGACATACCGGCGGATTTTTGGGTTACAGCCAGATCCCGTACCCCTACCTGCTCCAGGCCGCCTCGGTGTACGGATACTGGGGGCTGCCCTTTGCCATGGTTATTTTTCAGGCAGCGGCCTGCTTATACCTGTTTTCCGACAGGAATAAAAAAATAACCGCGAACTTATATGCCTCTTTGGTTGTTCTGCTTTTGGTTCTAAGCATTGGTATCAGCGCACCTGCTTTTTTCCCGGAAGAAAAAGAAGATAACTCCCTGGCTTTTTTGCTTGTCCAGGGGAACATCCACCAGAAACATGTCCTGGAACCCGGGCGGGCTCCTGAAAACTTTCAGCGTTACCTGGATCTGACTAAAGCAGCGTACCTGGAGCACGACAAAGCCGACCTGGTTGTCTGGCCGGAAACGGTTTATTCAAGCAGCGTTGCCCGGCGTTACCCCGATGCAGAAGGGGCCCTTTCCCGGCTGGCAGCAGATATCCAAAGCCCCATTCTTTTTGGCGCCATGCATCAGGACCCGGTGACCGGTCATCATTTTAATTCTATTTACTTGCAAAAACCTGGCCGGGAACGCTGGGAAACCCAGCGTTACGATAAAATCCGCCTGGTCCCCTTTGCCGAATACTTCCCCTTTCCCGATCTTTTAAACCGGTTCTGGGACATTCGCATCAATCTGGGGCTCTACAGCCGGGGAGAGAACATCGAAGTTTTTGAAACAGATACGAAAGCAGGAACGGTTTCTTTTGGCGGGGTGGTATGTTTTGAGTCGTACTTCCCCCAACCGGCCCTGGATACGGTTCGCAAAGGAGCAAAACACCTCTTTATCTTGACAAACGATGCCTGGTTCATGGAAAGCATCGGGTTGGACCAGCACGCGGCGGTGGGCGCTATGCGAGCAGTAGAAACCGGTGTTGGGGTAACCCAGGTGGCCAACACCGGTTACACGGTTTCTTATGATTATACCGGCCGCAAAGTCTTTCAACTCCCTGCCTGGCAAGAAGAGTTCGGCATTTTGGAAACGGAACTTCCCAGAAGAACGACGCTCTACCGGCTTTGGGGAGACTTCTTCCTCTGGCTCTGCCTGATCCTAGCCGCCATTTGGGCCGCACACCCCCTTCTAAGTAAGCGGGGAGTTACCGGCAGTAAATACCCTTGACCAAAACCACGGGAGTTCCAGCATCGGCAGACCCGCTAATTAAATCGGCCAGGCTGGAAAGCACATCCTCCATGCGTCGGGGTGTCGTTCCTTCAGCTTTAATGCAGTTGGCTTCTCTTTTCTTCTTTGCCTCCTGGGTGACAAGATCCAGGATTTCTTGCTCGCATTTGCCCTCCTCATGATGTAGATCGACCAGGTATTTAAACTTGACTCCCTCCCGCAAGACCTTTTTTACATCGGGTGTGGCTCCAAAGGCAGGTTGAGGATCAGCCAATTCATATATTCCACTGCTAGGGTCTTTGTATGCACCGTCTCCGTAAACAATAACCTCCACCGATTTGCCCAGTTCCCGGCGAATCAGGGCTTGCACATCCCAGGCAAATTTATCCCCTTCCCGGGGAGCCAGCTTTAGTTTGTTACCCGATGACATGTTGCTTCCCAAAAGACCCCACTGCGACCATGGGCCACCTTTATCCACATTGCATAATTCCTGGAGAGTAATAACCTTTTTTACGTGGGGGGCCACACGTTTTCTTGTTTTCTCTTTTTTATGAATATCGGCTGCAATAACCGCATGGGGGGAAAAATCGGCAATTTTAACCGGGTCGTTGGAAAGGTAAATTGTGGGGCGGGCTCCTGCTTCCACAATAACATCCTGGTACAGGGCTATATAATTTACGCCTGTGAGGGGGTGGGTAAAGTCCCCGCCCAAATCACCGGGTGTAAGAAAGTCGCCTTTTTCTTCCTCCAAGCGTTCAGCAACGTCGTGAGGAATCAGTTGATTGCCTACTTCATCGTCCGGATATGAAAGCTGAACAATCACTTCACCCTGGGGAACGGCCTCGGCAATGGCCCTGAGTATCAAAGAAAAACGATTCCTGCTCAGGATGGGAAAAAGTACCCCGATGGTCTGGTCAGGCTGAAGGACGAGCTTTTCTCTAATCTCGCTGGCAACCTCTGCCGTTGACACATAATTGTTTTCCGCTCGAGCCACGATGGATTCTGTAATGCACAAAGCGTCGCCATCGGAAAGCAGTTGGTCCCGGTCCACGTTTCGCACGGCTTCCAGGATCAGTTCAGGCAAATCACAGTCGGGCACAATAACACCCATTTTGATGCCGAAGGCACAGGGCCCAATATAGTCCGGCAACTTCAATATTTTTACCCCCTTGACAGTAAATTAAAGACCAACAACGATTTAACGAAAACCCCATCGCACAATATCAATAATAAATCCTCTGTGAAGACGGCTAAAAAGACCATTATACCTTCAATATTCATGCCTCAACATCCTGCAAAAAAATAAAGAATGCACGCTCATTTGTAAAAAACCTTCCCCCTAGCGCCGCGATGCTGCTGACAAAAACCCTTGTGATGAACGGAAACCTTTTGTATACTTAGTATGGGAAGAATGGCGTTTCCGCTTCCCAGGTATCGGCTCCGGTTGCTCTTCGCGGAAAAGCGCATCAGGCTCAGTTCAAGCTTCCGCCGGCCGACCTGCAAACTTAAGCGTCCTGCTACGGGTTGCAGGCGGCGGGCGTCCATGCCCGCCGGGCCGGCTTTAAGCTTTCACTTCGCCGGGCGCTTTTAGCCGCTTGACAAAGTCGCCGCTACAGGGAAGGCGGACCTCCTCCAACAGGGTGGAGCGGATTAAGAAACCCATTTCCATCCCCTGCCCAAGGCCCGCAAGGGCCGTGGAGGTTAGTTAGGGGGTTGTTGAATTTTATGAGCATTCAGTGTGTGATGGCTTTTGTTTATGGAATTCCTGACAAGTGCGAGCCTGTTTATCTATTGCTCAGACGAATCCCGAAGCTGGGAGGCTACTGGCAGCCTGTTACGGGTTTCGTTGAACAGGATGAGTCTTCCACCCAGGCCGCGCTGAGAGAAATTGAAGAAGAAACAGGATTTAACAACCCAAGACAGATTATGGATATCAATTACCGGTTTTCCTTTGAATTGGAAGATGCTGGCATCCGCTGTGATGTAGCTGTTCTAGCGGTAGAAGTTGAACACGCCCAGGTGGAATTAAGTGAAGAGCATACCGATTACCGTTGGCTTGGATACCAAAAAGCCCGGTCGCTTCTCTACTGGGAAAACAATAAAAGACCCCTGGATTTACTACACGGGATACTTCAGGAACATCCCTGACAAAGAGTGTGAACTGACCCATCACCGGAAGTTGGGATTTCTGTCCAAAATCACCGGGCACACCAAGATTTTTGGGGGTGAGTAAAAAAATGCGGTTTGAAAGATGAAGCGCTGCCAATCGGGTTAGATGGGCAGCGCATTTATTGGTCGTTTTTAATTTTTCTTAACCGCAGGTGGTATAGCCGCAGTAATCACAGTAGCTGCAAAGGGCATCGGGAATCATGTAGCCGATCTTGCAGGAGGAGCACATGCGAATGTTTTTTGGCCCCCCGGCAGCATTCAATTTAAATCCGATTTTACCCGTAGCCGCCTTGGCCAGTTCCTGGCCAATAAAGTCTGTGCAGGACAGCACCGTGGTTTCCGGGTGCATAATGCAAGAGGGGCACTTTTCTTCTCGAAGCTTTTCCACAATTTCATGGATATCCACCCCGGCCCGAACGGAGATAGAAATGATTTTAGCCAGGGCATTGGATAGAGGCGGGCAGCCCTCTTCTCCTACCGAGGTAAAAACCTCGCAAATTTGTTCCTGCCCATCCTCGGTTATTTCCTTGTTTACCGTCACGTAAAGCCTACCGCAAAAGCCGATCTGCTTGCGCGTTGTCTGCCCGAAGGTGGTTTCCGGGCGCTCCCGGGGTACGGCGCCTCTCTCCCCGGGTGTCGTCGGATGTTCTGTCCTCGTTTTTTCCGCTGTAGAGGTGATAACCTGGCTTTCCCGGGAACCGTCCCGGTAGTAGGTGATGCCTTTCGCACCCCGGCGCCAGGCTTCAAAAAAAGCGTTTCGACAGTCTTCCAGGGTGGCTTCGTTTGGCGCATTAATAGTTTTGGAAACCGCATTGTCCACCCATTTTTGCATAATGGTCTGCATCCGAATATGGTCCAGGGGAGAGATGTCGTGAGCGCAGAGAAAGAGCCTCCGGAGCGAGAGCGGTATCTCGGCAATATCCTGAATTCCATGGGGGCCTTTTTCACCAATGGTATCCTTCAGCGCCTCCGGAAGGTCTGTATTCATATGGGCCTGCCACATCAACTCAAAGACGCTGTCAATCTGGACAAAACGGTCATCCATAATGTTGCGGGCAAAACCCACGCCAAACAGGGGCTCTGCGCTGGGTGATGCGTTGGCAAAAATGGACAGGGAGCCCGTTGGGGCAATGGTCGTTGTTGTGGCGTTGCGCTGGGGCAGATCCAGGCGATCCCAGATGGAACCGGCAAAATTGGAGAAAGGTCCGTGTTCCTCGGCCAACTGCCAGGAAGCCACCTTGGACTGGACAGTGATCTCCCGCATGACGTCTTCTGCTGCCTGGAAACCTTCTTCGGAATTATAGGTAATGCCCTGCCAGATCAGGTACTGGGCCAGACCCATAATACCCAAACCGATCTTGCGGTTCCCCTTCATGGTTATTTCAATGGCTTCCACCGGGGACATGTTCCGGTCGAGCACCCGGTCCAAAAACAGCGTGGCAGCATGGGTAACCAGGCGAATTTTTTCCCAGTCGGGGACGTACGAGCCGCCTTCTTTTTTCACCAGGCGCGCCAGGTTGATACTGCCCAGGTTGCAGCTTTCGTAAGGTAAAAGTGGTTGTTCCCCACAGTTGTGTACCACCATGCCATTAGCAATGAAGGAGCGCGTTACCGGCTCTTGGAGGTCGTAAACCTTTTCAATGCCTAGAAATTCAACCTCTTTTACTTCATCGACAAACCGGTCCGCGCAAAAAGCCTGCTTATTAAACTGTTTTATCGTTCCCTCGTGCTTTGAACCCAAAAAGCCGATCTCCTGTAAGAAAAGAGGCAGGCTGTCTCTGGAAACCTGAAGTTCAAACAACTTTCCATCCGATATATATGCCCTGGTCTTTCCTTCAATAGACGTATATTCAAAAACATTGCGGGGTTTCCGGTACCGCCGGTAAAGCGTGCTTTTAATTCCCAGATTTAAAAGAAGCAGCTGCACCTGTTGAAGCAGGAGTTCCGATTTTGATGTCAACCGCCCGTAAGCGGACTTGCCCTGGGCAAACCGGGCCGTTCCATCAGCTGAGAAAAGCCCTCTTAAGAAACCTTTAACCGCTGCTTCTGTAGCCGTCAAAACCGACCAGGGCACACGCTTTTCTGAAGCTGCAGCAGGTATAACGCCCAATGAAACAAAAAAATCGACAAAAAACTTGGAATGGTAGCTCAAGTGAATGCATCCGTTTTTTCCACGGACTTCTTTCAAAGGTTTACCATAATATTCGTCAAGGATGGGTTTTAAATATGAAAAAACAGGCTGAACTGCACGGCCGAAACAAAAACCAACTCGTTCATCACCCGGGGCCGTGCGGAGCCAGCCATCCCCAACGAGCCAGCCCAAAACTTCACCAAGGCGGGCACTCCATTGGTGAGGAAGGTTAAAACAATATATCCTGCCATTTTTTCCTTTTATCCGGTTATTGACCGTAACGGGTAAAATGTCATCCCGGTTAAACGTTCCCCGGCCTGATTGAATGAAAACGCCTTCTCCTTCAAGTAATTCTTGCACAGGCTTCCAACCCGAAGCCGTTAATATCCGGTGATCACCGGTTGCTTTAAGGGTGTATCCGGACCGCGTTTTCAACCGGTAAACGGGTTTTTCCCCTTGTTTAAAGAACCGGTTTACCGGTCGAAGGGTGGTAGAATTCCTGGAGTAGGCTTCGGGAGGTGTTCTTCCCAAAACATTTATCCCCTCAGCCTTATGCAGCATTTCCCCTTCCATGGCCAATACACGATCATCGGTTAAAACCCGGATTCGGCTTTTTCCACAAAGCCGTTCCATGGTTTCCAGGCCGTTTTCAGTAGATACCAACATATCACCGGTAATACAGGGATTTGTGGCTTCAATATCACCCAGGTGGGGGGTGGGGTTTTCCTTGTTGATGGCGTCAAAAAACAAAAGGCCGGGCTCTCCGTTTAAGTGGGCATTCTCTGCAATGCGGTTAAAAACCTCCCGGGCCTTGAGCTTTTGCCCGATGGGGGTGCCGTCCCGTGAGTCCAAAAGGTCGTACTCCAGGTCTTGTTCCACGGCCCGCATAAAGGTATCATCCACCCGTACGGATATGTTAAAGTTGCTCAATTCGCCTCCCTGGCGCTTGCTATCGATAAACTCCATAATATCTGGATGATCATACTGCAGCGTAGCCAGGCTGGCCCCGCGGCGGCGCCCGCCCTGCCGAATCTCGTTGCTGACCTTGTTGTAGATGGAAAGAAAAGAAATAGGGCCCGACGCCTGTCCGCCCGTACTGCTTACAATAGCCCCTTTTTGACGAATCTTGCCGATAAAGTACCCTACACCCCCGCCGCTTTTTTGGATTAACGCCGAATCCTTAAGGGTTTCAAAAATGCTTTCCATGGAATCTTCGATGGGCAAAACAAAGCAGGCCTGCAGCTGCTGGACAGGGGTACCTGCATTCATCATCGTTGGGCTGTTTGGGAAAAAGAGTCCTGCCTCCATCACCTTTTGAAAAACCAGCGCAAGTTTCTCGTTTACGTCCCCATCCTGCCAGGCAATGTCCCGTGCAACCCGGGATATCATGCCCCGCCAGTCCTCGACAACAGCCCCGTTTTCATCCCGGCGGAAATAGCGGCTTTCCGCAACCTTGAGTGCGTTTTCAGTCGGCTCAACCGGTTCGAGGCTTTCAGCAAAATGCAGTAAACGCTCTATATCCACCGGCTCCGCATAGCGTTGCTTCACCAGGGACGTTATCTCTTTATACTTATCAGGAATTTGATAATCACCTTTCTGCTGTAACACCTTCACCAATACAAACCATCTCCCTTGTTAAGATTCGGAGAAAAGGTAAAATACCTTCCCATCCCCAACAGATATCCGTTAGAACCATCATGAAACAATAAGAACCTTGCCCGCTATTTATCCGCTTACCAGCCATTTGAAAAAATTGTTGATGTAAAAAAGAACGGGTTGGTCCTTGACGTCTTCTTTCCCTTGCAAATGTAAAAGTTCCTTGATAATTCGATCCCGATCCCACATTTCAATGGAACGAAGCGCTCCCTGTTCCCACTCTTCACGGGTAAAGAACCCGTTGTTGATGATTAATCCTTTGTCGCAGTTATGATCTCCCATGGCTTTTTCCAGGCGGATAAATGCACGGGGATTTATTCCACGGTCCTTTTTTTCAACGATAACCGCATATTTCTCCCCGTTATTTTTTACAAAAGCATCGGCAGATATTTTAACAGCAGGGGCTGACTGTTTTATTTCTTTTTCCGGGTTTTGAACTTCTGTTTCCATCTGGCCTTCCAGGTTATGTGTACTCTCTTCTTGCGTCTCTTGGTGGAGCTGCTCCTGCTCATCCTCTTCTTGAACGGGTTCGTAACCCATAAGGATCAACATGGTGGGTATAAAGATCTTGAGCCGGGTCAGGCTTAACTCATCTATTTCGTTGATCCTGGAATAGACGATTCGTTTAAATTTCAAATCATCCCGGTAATTCAAAATTAAAATAAATAGTAAAATACCCAGGCCGATGAGAACAATGAATAGAAGCAGTTCGACCGCTGTTCCCACCAGCGCCAGTCCATCCAGCACGCCTCCCAATATTCTTTGAATAAAATCCATGAAAACCTCCAAAGCGGGTAAAAACCCATTTCATCCCCTGGTGTAGCTCGTAGAACCGTGGCGGTTAGTATAAACACGGTCATCCATAAAATATTTCCCGGGAAATGTGCCTATTCATGTCGGCCAATATTCTCCCCAAAAGGTTGGCCATACCCCTTCTCTTCCCCTTCCAGCAGCAGATCCATTGTCATGCCGGCTGTATTGATAATCAGTTTCATGCATTTCTTGGCATGCTCTCTACACAGCCAGTCATCATGGTATCCTTCTGTAAGTTTGGAGCAATCTAGATGCCCGTAAGCTTCTTTAAAGCGGTTGGGCAGCTGGTTAAAATAACGATACAATCCCGGGTTCCCGTAAAGAGTATTGACCCGTTCTTCCTCTGCCGCTGTCAAGGTAATCGGAGCCACATAGTAGGGGTTTTTCCGCCCATGAACCAGGCCCAGGGCAGCCATGCCGCCCAGCAGTGCCCCGCAGGCGCTTCCGTAGACACCGATACCGCCACCGAATCCCGTGCTAACAGCGACACTTTCCCTCGGAAGGGCTGGTTCTTCCAGTTGGTCGTATACGGCAAGGTAAACACTTTCTGCACAGTTTAAACCCTGCTTAAAGTTTTGGGCGGCACTTTCTTTCGCTTTTTCAATCTTCTCACTGCGCTCCATCGGTTTTTCACCTCCGTTTTAATTAAACCTTATGAATATTTTGAACAAGTCAGTCCTTTGGCTGCCTGAAAGAAGACCCGCTGTGTGCACCTCTATTTTACGTCAAAATGCCCTTTAAGTCCAATGAATCGCCGTAATATTTTCTTTGATATTTTTCAGCATACACGGGATCAACCGCGCGGTGTTCGACCGCAGATAACCCCGGCTAGATAACAAATATCCCGATTATCATCAGCACAACAAACATCACAAAGAACAAAATAATGCCAAAATCAAAGTTATGAATATTGAAAAACTGATAAAAGCCCTGCCCTTTGTGGTCGTAGTCTACCTTAATAAAAATAAAAAAAACGCGTCGGTAGAACCTTCGGCTCAAACTTAAGGTAAGCAGGAAAGATGTCATCCAGGCTCCGTAAAGGGTTTCCCTGAGGAATAAAGCCAGGTTCAGCAGGTTTCTGCCCAACCCTGTCAGCACATCACGATCAAACGCATTCATCCCGTAAAAAAACTGCTGGACGTATTTATTGTTGCCTAACCAAATTTTTTCGGCCGACAAATCCAGGGCCCGTCCACCTCCTGAATAAAGCCGGAACATAAAAGCAAGCAGAGGCTGAACCAGGGCAGGCACAAATTGGGCCTCCCAGCGGGCCACCTTTTGGCTGATCCGGTTCAGGGGTTTAATCCCTTTGACGATAACCCCTTCCACGCCGGTTTCCAGCAGGTTGGCGGAAAAGGTATACACGAAGCCCAGTGTTTTCAGGCAGGGCTGGATAAAGGCAGGCATCAGCCGGTCATCCCAGTGGGCGGCCTGTTGGCTTGCCCGTTCCAGGGGTTGAATGGGCTTGACGATAACGGTGTCTACCAGGGTTTCTATGACTGTGCCGGCACGGGTGAACGCCGTGTTTAAGCTTTTAATGACCGGGCGGTAGACCAGGGA
>SKMY01000267.1 GCA_007120815.1 Syntrophomonadaceae bacterium
ATAAAACAGTCTTCCCCGTCGGAAATGGCATCGACTTCAAGTTCCACGCCTTTAAGGTACTTGTCTATCAGCACCGGGTGTTTAGGGGATACCTTGACCGCCGAGGTCATGTATTCCTTCAAGTCCCCGGCATGGTAGACAATTTCCATGGCCCGACCGCCCAGCACGTAGGAGGGACGGACCAGGACGGGGTAACCGATCTCGTCGGCGATCTTTTCTGCCTGCTGATACGAAAGGGCCGTACCTCCTGGAGGGCGGGGAATGCCCAGTCGTTCCAGCATATCGTCAAATCGCTCGCGGTTTTCTGCCATATCGATGTTTTCCACCGATGTTCCGATGATGGGAACCCCGGCCTGGGCCAGGGGTTCCGCCAGGTTGATGGCGGTTTGGCCGCCGAACTGGACCACAACACCGTCGGGTTTTTCCCACTCCACGATGTTGAGCACGTCTTCCGGGACCAGGGGTTCAAAGTAGAGCCGGTCGGAGGTATCAAAGTCGGTGCTGACCGTCTCCGGGTTGTTGTTTATGATGATTGATTCGTACCCTTCTTCCTTCAGCGCCCAGGCGGCATGGACGGAGCAGTAGTCAAACTCGATGCCCTGGCCGATCCGGATGGGGCCTGAACCCAGCACCAGGACTTTTTTGTTGTCCGTGGGAAACGACTCGCTTTCCTGTTCGTACGTAGAGTAATAGTACGGGGTTTCCGCGTCAAATTCGGCGGCGCAGGTGTCCACCATTTTGTAAGCGGGCGTAATCCGCTCCTCCTTGCGGCGCTGCCGCACCTCATCCTCCGAGGCACCCAGCTGTTCAGCAATGAAGTGATCTGAAAACCCGTAGAATTTGGTCGTTTTTAGTAGCTCCCGGGTAATGGAATCCAGGGTTTTGCCTGCCAGTTGAGCTTCCACGTTGATGATATTCATTATTTTTTCCAGGAAGAGAGGATCGATCTGGGAGTGCCGGTGAACTTCATCGACGGATAGCCCCCTTCGCAGGGCTTCTGCCACGGCAAACAAGCGCAAATCCGTGGGGACGCTTAACTCGTGGAGCAGCTTTTCCAGGGGCGCTTCCTTTAGTTCGGGAAGGTCCAGGTGGAAAAGCCCGATTTCCAGGGAACGGACGGCCTTGAGCAGCGACTCCTCGAAATTCCTCCCCAGAGACATGACTTCTCCCGTTGCTTTCATCTGGGTCCCCAGGGTCCGCTCGGCGGAGGCAAATTTGTCGAAGGGCCAGCGGGGGAATTTAACCACGCAATAATCAATGGAGGGTTCAAAGCAGGACCAGGTTTTTCCCGTTACGGCATTTTTAATCTCATCAAGCCGGAGCCCGATGGCAATTTTACTGGCCACCTTGGCGATGGGGTAGCCTGTGGCCTTGGAGGCCAGGGCGCTGGAGCGACTGACCCGGGGGTTCACTTCGATGACAAAATAATCGAAGCTGTCCGTGTCCATGGCAAACTGGATATTGCAGCCCCCTTCAATGCCCAGAGCCCGGATGATCTTCAGGGAGGCGCTGCGCAAAGTCTGGTACTCCCGGTCTGTAAGGGACAGGGCCGGGGCCACCACGATGCTGTCTCCGGTGTGTACACCCATGGGGTCAATATTTTCCATGCTGCAGATCATGATGCAGTTATCGGCACCATCCCGCATCACTTCAAACTCGATTTCTTTCCAACCCGTAACACTTTTTTCAATGAGCAGCTGGCCGATGAAGCTGTATTTCAATCCCCTTTCGGCGATTTCCCGCAGTTTGGATGGGGTGTCGGCGATGCCTCCCCCGGAGCCGCCCAGGGTGTACGCGGGGCGGACGATGACAGGGTAGCCGATTTCTTCAGCCAGTTTCATGGTGTCTTCTATGTTGGAGACGATGCCGCTGGGAGGAACGGGCTCATCAATGGATTCCAGCATCTGCTTGAATTTTTCCCGGTCTTCGGCTTTTTCAATGGTTTCCAGGGGGGTGCCCAAGAGCTTGACGTTCAGGCGGTCCAGGACGCCTTTATGGGCGATTTCCTGGGCAATATTGAGCCCCACCTGGCCGCCCAGGGTGGGTAAAAGGCCGTCCGGTTTTTCTCGCTCCAGGATGCGGGTGACAAACTCCGGGGTCAGGGGTTCCAGGTAAACGCGGTCGGCCATGTTAATATCGGTCATGATGGTGGCCGGGTTGCTGTTTACCAGGACCACTTCCATCCCTTCTTCTTTTAAGGAACGGCAGGCCTGGGAGCCGGCATAATCAAATTCCGCCGCCTGACCGATGATGATAGGTCCGGAGCCGATAACCATCACTTTTTTAATGTCCGGGTTTTTGGGCATGTTATACACCCTCCTTGATGTTGTCCAGGAAGAGGTCAAAAATATAGGCTGAATCCATAGGGCCGGGGAAGGCCTCGGGATGGTACTGGATGGAGATAATTTTCATTTTCTTTTCCCGCATGCCTTCAACGGTCTCGTCGTTTAAGTTCGTCTGGGTTATTTCCAGATTCTTGGGAAGGCTGTTCTCATCCACAGCGAAGCCATGATTTTGGGAGGTAATGTAAACCTTGTCCCGTACCAGGTCTTTCACCGGGTGGTTGGCGCCCCGGTGGCCGAACTTGAGCTTGTATGTTTTGCCGCCCAGGGCCAGGG
>SKMY01000279.1 GCA_007120815.1 Syntrophomonadaceae bacterium
CCCTTGTTTTCTGTTCTTTTATACCTTGTTTTTGGGCCCCTGTACTTTCTTCTTTCCGTCGCGGTACTGCAGTTTATTTCCCGTTTGTTTGGAGGGCAGGGGGAACCCTCGAGCCTGGGAGCGGTGTTGGGGTACGCCAATTTGCCTTACATTATCGTTGCCCTGGGGGGGCTGTTTGCCCGTTATACGACCTTTAATCTCATTGGACTTATGTCGCTGATTGCATTTTTCTGGTCCGTCTGGCTTAAGGTGGCCGGGCTTAAAGTGGTACACGGTTTTTCATGGGGGCGCTCCATACTGGTTTTTTTCATGCCCGCCATTGTATTTATCACGCTATTTTTCTTGTTTATACTGCTCTTTATTGTTTTTATGATCCCGCTGGCTGCACAACTATTTGAAGGTGTTTACGGCAGCCTTCCGACCGTATAATAACCAGGTGGCCGGGGGAAGCTTGAACTTAAGCCCCCGACGCCCGGACGGGAGTTAAACCGGGGAGGCCGCCCGAGGGCCCCGAGGGAGCCATTGCGCCTTCCACAGGGTTACCCGGTGCCCGGACGACTGTACCAAGACCCGGTTTCCCATACTATGAAAGGAGAGATATCATGAACTTGGTTACATTAAAAGAAGTCCTCGGCCCGGCAGAAAAAGGGAACTACGCTGTCGGTGCATTTAATGCCAACAACATGGAGATCGTTCAGGCCATTGTAGAGGCAGCCGTTGAAGAACGCTCGCCTGTTATTTTGCAAGCCAGCCAGGGAGCCATCCGCTACGCCGGGCTGGAACACATTGTATCCCTGGTAAAAACGGCAGCCCAGGGGACGGATCTCCCGGTGGTGCTCCACCTGGACCACGGGACAGATTTCAGCCAGGTGATGCGCTGCATTCGCCACGGGTTTAGCTCGGTCATGTATGACGGCTCCGCCCATACCCTGGAAGATAATATTGCCACCACCTGCCGGGTGATGGAAGTCGCCCGGGCCGTGGGGGTCTCGGTAGAGGGTGAATTAGGAAAAATCGGCGGCACAGAGGATGATGTTTCTGTCGATGAACGCGACGCCCTGTATACCGATCCCGATGAAGCCAGGCGCTTCGTTGAAGAAACCGGCATAGATGCTCTGGCCATCGCCATAGGCACAGCTCACGGTCCTTACAAGGGAGAGCCCAAGCTGGATTTTGATCGACTGAAGCGCATCCGGGAGTTGACCGGTGTATCTATTGTGATGCATGGCGCTTCAGGAGTGCCCGCCGCTTCCATCAAAAAGGGCATTGAGCTGGGTGTGCGAAAGATTAATATTGATACCGAGCTGCGCCAGGCATTTACCCGTGGGCTCAAATCTTTCCTGGAAAATAATCCGGACAACATTGACCCGCGAAAAATTTTGAGCCCGGCAAAAGAGGCCATGAAGGCCGTTGTAAAAGAAAAAATGCGGCTTTTCGGCTGTGCAGGCAGGGCATAACGCAAAAAGCTGCCGTGGCCGATTCCGAGAAGTGGAAACGACGATTTCCAGACTATCAGGATGCTGGGAGGGGAAAAAGTGAAATTCTTTTTGGATACGGCAAACATCCAGGAGATAAAAGAAGCCGTTTCCTGGGGCATTATTAGCG
The DNA here is from genome assembly GCA_007120815.1 of Syntrophomonadaceae bacterium. The sequence goes on from SKMY01000279.1 coordinate 1,606, forward strand.
GAGTAACCACCAACCCTACCCTGGTCGCCAGGGAAAGCGGTAGTTTTGAAGACATGGTTCAAGCGATATGCCGGGAGGTAAGCGGACCCGTCAGTGTTGAAGCAGTGAGCACCGGCGCCGATGAGATGGTGGAAGAAGCCCGTCGGTTGGCCGAAATTGCACCTAACGTTGTCGTTAAAATCCCTATGGGCATAGAAGGATTGAAGGCGGTTTCCCGGTTGGAAGGGGTTGACGGTATCCCCTGCAACGTAACCCTGGTGTTTTCTGTTAACCAGTCCCTTTTGGCCGCACGGGCCGGTGCAAGCTATATCAGCCCATTTATCGGACGGATTGATGATATTGGCTGGGATGGCATCCAGCTAGTCAGGGAGATGGTCTCTACCCTTGAGCGCCAAAAATTAAATTCCCAGGTTATCGCTGCCAGTATTCGCCATCCCCGGCACGTTCATGAATCAGCTGCTGCCGGGGCTCACATTGCCACGCTGCCCTTTTCCGTGCTCAAACAGATGGCAGAGCATCCCTTAACGGACCTGGGGATTGAACGTTTCCTGGCTGACTGGGCCAAGGTTCAAAACCCCCAATCCTAAAAAACCGATCAGCCCCTTGGGATATAAAAGGTCTGAGCTGTTACAGCTTTAAAAGACCCGGGAACAAAAGACAGATCACATGTTGTTGACGCACGAAGGGAGTGGAGAGCATATGGAACGTGAACTGGCACTGGAATTTGTTCGGGTAACGGAAGCAGCCGCCCTTTCATCGGGGAGGTTGATGGGCCGGGGAGATAAGGAAGCAGCAGACCGGGCTGCCGTTGAATCCATGCGCCGGGCATTCGATACGGTGTACATTGATGGCATTGTGGTTATCGGAGAGGGCGAGATGGACGAAGCTCCCATGCTGTACATTGGAGAAAAGGTCGGGGCCGGTACGCCGCCCAGGGTTGACGTGGCCGTCGATCCGCTGGAAGGAACAAACCTGGTTGCCAAGGGCCTTCCCAATGCCCTGTCTGTGCTGGCGGTAGCTCCCCGAAACTGCCTGCTGCATGCTCCAGACATGTACATGGATAAAATAGCGGTAGGTCCTAAAGCCGTGGGGTGCATCAACCTGGATGCCACCGTTGAAGAAAATGTACGGAATGTGGCTAAAGCCCTGGGAAAGCAGGTGGAGGACATTGTTGCCATCATCCTGGACCGGCCCAGGCATGATCACATCATTAAGTCGCTCAGACGCCTGGGTGCCAGGGCCAGGCTGATTAGTGATGGCGATGTTTCAGCTGCCATGGCAACTGCGGTTGAGGAAGCGGGTGTAGATATCCTTTTTGGCATCGGCGGCGCTCCCGAAGGCGTTCTGGCCGCCGCCGCGCTAAAGTGCATGGGAGGAGAAATTCAGGGTCGGCTCGTACCTGAAGATGACGAAGAAAGAGCCCGGATTCAGGAAATGGGGCTAAGCGACCCCCAGCAGCTGCTGTTAATGGATGATCTGATCCGGGGGGAGGATGTTATTTTTGCTGCTACGGGAATAACCGACGGGGATTTCCTTCAGGGGGTGCGTTACTTAGGAACAACGGCAACGACTCACTCCCTGGTCATGCGAAGCGTTACCGGAACGATACGGTTTATTAAGGCCACCCACCAACTCCGCCTCAAGCCGCACTACGTTGCTCGCAGCTGCCAGGGAGAAGGAGATAGGCCATAAACCCACTTTCCTACTGATAATCAGGAGGTGTTCCCCTGGGGAAGCTTATAACCCGCTGGCCGCCGGGGCATACTATTGAACATGTGGTTGGCTTTTTTTGGTAATGCAGCATTGATTGTCCTGGCCGGCACCCAATTAACCCGGAATGCCGAACGTATTTCCACGGGTTTGGGATTAAGCAGTGCCTGGGCCGGTGCCCTCCTTCTGCCCCTGGCGACCTCCCTGCCTGAAGTTGTTACCTGCGGCAGGGCTGCCGTCATCGACGCTCCTGACCTGGCCGGGGGAAACATTTACGGAAGCATCCTCTTTAATCTTGCCTTAATTGCGTTAATCGATCTGGCGCAAGGCCGAGGTCCCCTGACTGCCCGCCGCAAAAAAATACTTATTTTAACGGGTATTTTAAGTGTAACGGCCATCACCTTTTCGATTTTGGGCATCCTTTTGGCACTACCCTTTCGCGTAGGCTGGATAGGCTTTGATACGGTGGCAATCGTTATCATCTACCTGGTCGGCAGCGGCCTGATTATGGGAATTGACAAAAATATCTCCAGCTATACCCTTGCAGGGGGAGAGGAGTCCGTATCCCGTACGGCCAAGGCGCGAAAGGAAATGGTCCGCGGCATGTTGATTTTTGCAGGAGCCGGTGCGGTCATTATTTTTGCCGGGGTTCATTTAACCGATGCGGCAGACCGGATTGCCCTGGAAACCGGCCTGAACCGTACCCTGGTGGGGTCTTTACTCATTGCCCTTTCTACATCCCTTCCGGAGCTGGTCACCACCATGACAGCGGTCCGCATGGGTCATGTTGAAATGGCCATCGGAAACGTATTTGGGGCCAACTTCTTCAACATTTTACTGTTATTTGTTACCGATGTGTTTTACCGGAAAGGCCCGCTTTTATCCAACCTTGCCGGTCAAAATGTTATCGTGGCCGTAATAGCTATTTTTTTGACGCTGGTGGCTGTAATCAGTTTAGTTTATCCCTTCCGTCGTCAATGGCTGCACATGGGATTACCATCATTTGTTATACTGGGGGGATACGTATTGGCCTTTGTATTTCTGTTTTATGTAAACTGATGAAGAAAGCGAGAGACGAACATGCAACTGAGCGAATTAGAAACATTAAACCTGGAAGAGCTGCAAAAACGGGCCAAAGACGCTGAGGTCAAGGGCTTTAGCAGCATGAAAAAGCGGGACCTCATTTTTGCCCTTCTCCGGCAGGAAGCAGAGGCCGAAGGCCTGATTTTTGCCGAGGGGATCCTGGAAATCATGCCCGATGGGTATGGATTTTTACGGCGGGTGAACTACCTTCCCCATGAAAATGATATCTATATATCGGCTTCCCAGATCAGGCGTTTCAGCCTGCGAACGGGGGATCTAATTTCAGGAAAGGTGCGTCCGCCCAAGGAAAGTGAACGGTACTATGCCCTGCTGCACGTAGAGGCTGTGAACAACCAGGATCCGGAAAAAGCGGCCTACCGCCCGAATTTTTCCGAACTAATCCCCGTTCACCCGGACTTTCAACTTTGCCTGGAAAAAGATCCCGAAGACGTGGCAACCCGAATCATTGACCTGCTGATTCCGGTGGGGAAAGGGCAGCGCGGCCTCATTGTTTCCGCTCCCAAGGCAGGAAAAACGCTGCTTCTGAAAAAGATAGCCAATAGCCTGGCCTACAATTACCCGCAGCTGGATATTATTGTTTTATTAATTGATGAACGACCTGAGGAAGTGACCGATATGAGTCGTTCTGTTCGCGGGGAAGTGTTAAGTTCAACCTTTGATGAAAAACCGGACAACCATGTACGGCTGGCAGAACTGGTCCTGGAACGGGCCCAGCGCCTGGTGGAGCAGGAACGCGATGTGGTTATCTTACTGGACAGTATCACCCGACTGACCCGGGCTTACAACCTGGTGATTCCGCCCAGCGGCCGAACCCTCTCTGGCGGCATTGATCCCGCTGCCTTTCATAAACCTAAAAAATTCTTCGGAGCAGCGCGCAACATTGAAGAAGGGGGCAGCCTGACGATTTTAGCGACAGCCCTGGTAGAAACAGGCAGCCGCATGGATGATGTCATTTACGAAGAGTTCAAAGGGACCGGGAACATGGAACTGCACCTTGACCGAAAAATTGCAGAGCGGCGCTATTTCCCCGCCATCGAGATTCCGCGCTCCGGAACCCGTCGTGAAGAACTGCTGCTGGATGAAAACACCATTGAATTGATGTGGGCGTTAAGGCGAACCATGAATGTTTCCTCCCCTTCCGACTTCCTGGAAGCCCTCATTGAACGCCTGAAAAAAACCGACAGTAATGCCTCGTTTTTAGCTAACCTGCACAACCTGTAAGTACGAAATAACACTGGATGGATAGTTCTGCTGTTTAAAACGGTTTCCCGCAATTGCCTTTTGTTTCCAGTTCATGCATATTATTTTTGTTTAAAGACAAGAATATAGGGAAGTCTATGCAGGGAGTGGAAACAATGTGCGCAGCAAAACCTTGTTTAGGTTCTGACTGTAACGAAAAAACAGTCAAAGAAAAAAATAAAACGACCTCACCCATGCTGTCAAAGGTGCACCTTTATTCTTCGCTGGCAGTTGTGCTTTGCTGTTGTTTATTTGCCATGTCCCGGGCTGAGGCAGCGCCTGTGAACGACCATCATAATTATCGCCCTTCTTACCTGGAAAGCCTGGATACTTACATGGTAAACGTGGAACAGCACAACCGGGAACTAGACCGTATGTCAAGGGAACAAACGCTGAGTCAATCTATCACTCGGCATATTGTGGAACGCGGGGAAACCCTGGGGGGAATTGCCCGTATGTACGGTGTGGATACCGGTGAGCTGGCCTATTGGAACGGTATTGACAATCCCCATTTCATTCTGCCGGGCCAGGAGCTTGATATTTTATTGATTGACGGCACCCTTCACCAGGTTCAAGAAGGAGAAACGCTGCGGTCTATTGCCAGCAGCTATCGGGTTGATTCTGAAGACATTGTACGTTTTAATCTTTTAGATGATGCCCGATCATTTTCGGAAGGAAAAGCGCTGGTTATCCCGGGAGGGCAAGTTCCCGGCGAAGACAAGGCCATCATTCAGGCGGCCTTGTTTAATAATGCCTCCAGCAAGACGAGACTGGTGGCTTCCCGTGCTTCCAGTGACATCCAGGGTGCGCCTTCTTTCCAGTGGCCCTTAAATGGCACCATCACATCCCGCTATGGGTGGAGAAGCGGTTCCTTTCATTATGGACTGGATATTGCTGCCGTCCACGGCTCATTAGTCCGCGCCGCTGCACAAGGAACGGTAAATGAAACAGGCTACAGGGGAAGTTACGGGCTGGTCGTGACCATTGATCACGGCAGTGGATGGAGCACCCTTTATGCCCATAACTCCAAAGTCCTGGTCCAAAGCGGTGAGCAAGTCAGTTCCGGGCAGCCCGTGGCCAAAGTTGGAGCCAGCGGCCGTGCTACAGGCCCCCATGTCCACTTTGAAATTATGTATTACGGAAACAGAAAAGACCCGCTTCATTACCTGGACAGGTAAGAGTATGGACCTTTGTGCATCTTCCGTTTAAATCATTCGTTATGTGTTTTAGCGCTTTTTTCCGGCGTTGTCTTCTGACGCCGCTTTTTTATATTGTCAAACGCCGCTTTTTTTGTTATGATATATGTCGCGCATAGAAAGAAAAGGCATCATGGAGAATACCCTTGTTTTTGTTTGTTTTTACGAAAGAGGTGAGTTAAATGAAAAAGGAGATCCATCCCGCATTTCAAAAAACCAAGATAACCTGTGCCTGCGGATCATCGTATGAAGTTGGCTCTACAAAAAAAGACATGAAAGTAGAGATATGTTCAAACTGTCATCCTTTTTTTACGGGTAAGCAAAAATTTGTCGATTCCGGAGGCCGCGTGGAGCGTTTTAAACGCAAGTACGGCATGGAGTAAGATGATGCTGAAAAGCAGGGCTGAGCCAGCCCTGTTTTTTCAAATGGAGTGAAAAGAAGGGTAAGGTGGGTTCGATTGAAAGAAAACCATGCACACATTGGGGGGCAGGCGGTCATCGAGGGGGTAATGATGAGAAACCGCTCGCGCATTGCTATCGCTGTTCGCCAGTCAAACGGTGGAATCGCTGTGGAGAAGAAGGATTTTTTCTCTTTTAGCGAACGTTTCCCCCTGTTTAAGTGGCCTGTTCTCAGGGGGATGGTCGCCTTTGTGGAGGCCCTGGTACTGGGCGTAAAATCCATTTCTGTTTCGGCCGAACATGCCCTGGATGAAGAAGAAGAGGAACTCAAGGGTTGGGAACTGCCTCTTACCGTGGCCGTTTCCCTGATGTTCGGTGTGGGGTTGTTTATTTTACTTCCCACCGTGCTGATGAACTGGCTGAAACAAAGCGGTGGTTCGGCGTTGCTGCTGAACCTGGGTGAAGGCGCCATTCGCCTGGCTATTTTTTTAACCTATATCTACTTGATTTCCCGCTGGAAGGAAGTCGGGAGAGTATTTGAGTATCACGGTGCTGAGCATAAGGCCATTGCATGTTATGAAGCAGGGCAGCCCCTGACTGTAGATAATACGCGTCAATACAGCCCTCTCCACCGCCGCTGCGGTACCAGTTTTCTTTTGATTGTTATGGTAACCAGCATCCTGCTATTTTCATTTTTTGGCTGGCCCGGGGTTTGGCATCGTATCCTCATTCGGCTATCCCTACTGCCAGTGGTGGCGGGTGTTTCGTACGAAGCGATTAAGTTTGCCGGTTCCCGGGATAATTTGTTTACCCGGATTATTTCGCAACCCGGCCTCTGGCTGCAGCGGTTGACAACCCGAAAGCCAGGTGACGATCAGGTTGAAGTGGCTATTTGTGCCTTAAAAGCTGTCCTGCCAGAGGAAATGAAGCAACCCTGCAGCCAGGGCGTGGTGGACGAACCAGAAAACGCTGCTTATGATTTTGCGGAGGGAACACAATCATGTGGGAAAAACTAAAAACCATTGAAAGTCACTACAATTTTCTGGAAGAACAGTTAAGCGATCCCCAGATCATCAAAAACCAACAAATCTGGCAGAAATATACCCGGGAGCATGCTGACCTCAGTGCAACGGTGGAAACGTACAGGGATTTGCAAAAAATCGAGGTCGAGCTGCAGGACGTGACAGAAATGCTCCAGGAAAAACCGGACCCAGAAATGGAAGCGTATTTAAAAGAAGAAATCAACCGGCTGGCTTTAGAAAAAGAAACAAAGGAAGAAAAGCTAAAAGTTCTCCTGCTGCCCAAGGACCCCAATGACGAAAAAGATGTCATTATGGAAATTCGTGCCGGGACCGGCGGTGACGAAGCAGCCCTGTTCGCGGCCGACCTGCTGCGCATGTACCTGCGTTTTGCTGAGAAACAAGGCTGGCAGACGGAAGTCATCGACTCGAACCCGACGGACATCGGTGGTTTTAAAGAGATTATCTATTCCATAAAGGGTCGGGGCGCTTACAGTCAGCTTAAGTTTGAAAGCGGCGTTCACCGGGTTCAACGTATTCCCACTACGGAATCCGGCGGCCGCATCCATACATCCGCTGCAACGGTGGCGGTTTTGCCGGAAGCTGAAGAGGTTGAGCTTACGATAAATCCACAGGAACTGCGGGTCGATACCTTTTGCTCCACCGGGCCTGGAGGGCAAAGTGTGAACACCACCCAGTCGGCGGTGCGAATCACCCACATTCCCACAAATACCGTGGTAACCTGTCAAGACGAAAAGTCCCAGCTGAAGAACCGGGAAAAGGCCATGCGCGTTTTGAGGGCTCGCCTGCTGGATAACCTGATTGCCCAGCAGCAGAGCGAACAGGCGGAAGAGCGGCGCAGCCAGGTTGGCAGCGGCGACCGCAGTGAACGCATCCGTACGTACAACTTCCCTCAAAACCGGGTTACCGATCACCGAATCGGTTTAACCTTGCACAAGCTGGAGTACGTGCTGCAGGGGGACCTGGAAGAAATTATTGAATCACTGAACGCCCACGACAGGGCCGAGCAGATGAAACAACACTAGTTAAAGAAGTGGTGTAATCATGAGTTGGACAATCAAGCAGGCCTTGCAAGAGGCTGCTTCTTTATTTCGGGCTGCTGGCATCGAAGCACCCAGGAGCGAAGCCGAGTATCTCCTTTGTTTTGTGCTGCGCCGTGAGAGGGCATACCTGTACAGCCATGGGGATAACATATTAACGGAAGAGCAGCGGGGGCGTTTCCAGGGGCTGGCCGACAGGCGATCGGGAAAAGTACCTTTAGCGTATATTACTGGAGAAAAAGAGTTTATGGGAAAAACCTTTCGGGTTAACCCCCACGTGCTCATACCGCGACCGGAAACAGAGCACCTGGTGGAAGCTGTGATCCACTGGTTGAAATCGGCCTATCCTAAAGCCCAGGAGGGACAAGGGTTAAACATGTTGGATCTGGGGACGGGATGCGGCAATATTGCCATCATGCTGGCATTGCATTTTCCCGCTGCAGCGGTTACTGCAGTGGATATCAGTCAAGAAGCCGTGAAAATGGCCCGGAAAAATATTCGCTTTCACGGAGTAGAGCGGCGGGTGCACGTCTTTTGCGGCGGGTATTGGGACTTTTTTGCCCCGGACCGGCACCGTTTTCATGTCATTGTCTCCAACCCCCCGTATATTCCCGAATCCGGTATGGATTCGTTAATGGCAGAGGTACAAAAAGAACCTCCCCTGGCCCTGGCCGGTGGGCCTGACGGTCTTGCGGCATACAGGCAGATATTACCCGGTGTTCGTAACCACCTGGTTTCTCCAGGCCTGGCAGCCCTGGAAATTGGTGAAGGGCA
>SKMY01000273.1 GCA_007120815.1 Syntrophomonadaceae bacterium
GCCCATATCGCTGGTGCTGTCACAAACGAAGGCAGATTTACTATAATAAACGACGGCGAAATTTCTTGTCTGCAATAACGCTATAAGTTTTGCTAAAACACTAAAATGATTTGCTAAAAAGCAAGGGGTTATGTTACTATATAACTAAATCAATATATAGTTAATTATGTAATTTACCAAAACAGGAGTGGCAAAATATGACCAATGAAATACATGTGCTGCAGGCTGATATATGCAAAGCAATTGCTCACCCCACACGGATTCAAATCTTGTATTTACTTCGCGACGGTGAAAGGTGTGTATGTGAAATATACCCGACGCTGGCCATTGAGCAACCAAATGTTTCCCGCCACCTTTCGATATTAAAAAAAGAAGGGATTCTTTCCTCGCGAAAGCAGGGTTTGAAGGTCATCTATAAGGTAAACGATGAGCGCATTTTTCAATTATTGGATTTAATCACGGATATACTCAAGCAGCAATGGAACAGCAGGAATAAAGTATTGCTTTAATATGAGCCTCCGGGCGCTTTCGGGCAAAATAATCTTATTGAAGGAGGGTGTTTTGTTTTATGGATATTAAAATACTGGGCACAGGTTGCCCAAAATGCAACAAGTTGGAAAACATGGTAAAAGAAGTCCTCAAAGAAATGGATGCTGACGCCAATGTTACTAAAGTGACGGATATTAAAGAAATCGCTAAAACAGGCGTCATGTTAACACCTGGGCTTATGATTAATTCAGACGTCAAATTAAGCGGTAAATTACCCTCTAAGCAAGAGCTCACTAAAATTATCACCAAAAGCATGGACAGCTGATCATCCACAAAAGGAGGGGAGGGGTTAAGGAAATTTATAGATCGGATTGCTTTGTGCTTGGTGCTACTTAATTCTTTTTTAAGGGGAGGGTAAATGATGAGAATGCTGGCAGAGTTTTTCCCTGAATTTATTGAAAAACTGGATGAAATCGATGCGCTTTACAAAGAGAAAAGAATGATCGATGAAAAAACCTACCAGTTTATCTGTTTTGCATTGTCCATAAAAGCGCGCTCCAAGCCCTGCGTTTTAAAGCATTTTAAAGAAGCATTAGAAGCCGGGGCAACGGTAAAAGAATTGTCTTATATTTTTGCCCTTGTTATGCGCGAGGCCGCCGGGGCAGACGACTGCTGGACTCACGATGTTTTAGGGGACTGGCAGGAAATAGTTGCTGGCAATATTAGCTGCGACTGTATAAAATAACAGTATGAAATATGACCTCGTTTAATCCGTTAACAAAGAAGCAACTGAACTCAAGTCGCTTCTTTGTTAACGTAATTCAGCCCATTTTAATGAAATTGATGAAATGGAACTTAAGGAACAATCCAGCCATACAGTAACCCGGACACAGTTGCCATGATTACAACAAGGACAACAAAAATGGATGTCTTTCTTAATCCCAGGACACTGTGGATCACCAGCATGTTGGGCAGACTGAGAGCCGGACCTGCTAAAAGCAGGGCCAAGGCCGGTCCGTTTCCCATTCCAGAACCGAGCAGTCCTTGTAAGATCGGCACCTCGGTAAGGGTGGCAAAATACATGAATGCGCCAATGACAGAAGCAATCAGGTTTGCCTGCAGCGTATTGCCGCCCACTACGGCCTCAATATAACGAGCCGGTATCAACCCGGCATCTGTTTCCGGTCTTCCCATGAGCAGCCCGGCTACCAGTACTCCGGCAAAAAGCAGCGGTAAAATCTGCTGCGTAAAGTCCCATGTGGTGCTAACCCATGATAGACGTTCTTCCTTATCAAACCATTTAATAAGGAAAAAAGCCAGAATAGCCAGCAAGCCAATAACGAGAAACCATTTGACTTCATAGATCATATTCCAGAACCCCACCGCTTGCTCCGGCATACCCCAGGCGGCGAAAATCAGAATCATGACCAGTGTTGCAAAAAAACTAATGTTCTGCAGAGGAGTTCGCTTTTCCTCTTCTTCATCGGAAGGGTCCAGGCAGGACTGCATCCGTTCTTCTTCCTCTTGCCGGCAAAAATAGGCCATGAGCAGACCAATAATCACGGCAAAGATCACCGCACCCAGGGCACGGGCCAGGCCCAGTTGCCATCCCAATACCCGCGCGGTGAGTATAATGGCCAGCACATTAATGGCCGGTCCCGCATACAGGAACGCTACGGCAGGGCCAATCCCGGCCCCTCTTTGATATATGCCGGCAAATAAGGGTAATACGGTGCAGGAACAAACGGCAAGAACCGTTCCCGATACAGATGCAACGGAATAAGCAATCCACTTTTTGGCCCCGCCACCGAAATACTTGATAACTGCGCCCTGGGAGATAAAATTGGCAATAGCTCCTGCAATAAAAAAAGCGGGAATCAGGCAGAACAACACGTGCTCCCGGGCATACTCTTGAAGCATGTGAAACGCTTCCATGATGGAGGCCGTTACGAGGGGGCTTTGGAAAGGTATGAAATAGGCACCCAGAAACACGGCCAGGATTAAAAGAAATTTTTGCCAATCTTTCATTCAAAAACACGCCCTTCACACAATATAATTTTTAAAATAGGTACTCCTTTTATAATTATATGTCTATATATAAATATAGTAAC
>SKMY01000129.1 GCA_007120815.1 Syntrophomonadaceae bacterium
ATTTGAACTGGAACGTGTCGGAGCCCGAACTGGCTGATGTGGCAGATGGCACCTTGAAGGCCTTGAAGCGGGGAGAGGTCCGGTTGACGGTTTCGTACCAGGGCATTACGGAAGAAAAAACCGTCTTTATCTACGGCGGTGAGGATATTGCTTCCATCTCCGTAACCCCAGAGGAAATCCGCCTGCTTCCCGGGCAGCGCATTCCACTACAGGTTGACGTGGAGACCAAAGATGGATTAAGGCTGAAACCGGGGCCTGCTTCCGTTTCCTGGGAGGCGGATATCGGTTTCGTGGAAGACCACACGTACGTTGCCGTTGAGGAAGGCTTTGGAACCCTGACAGCGATGATTGACGGCCATAAAAAAGAAATCCCCCTGCGCATCGGCGGGAAAAAAGAACCTTTTTTCACCTTTCAGGAGTGGCAGACCACCGCTTTTCGCAGCCACCCCGCAGGTCTGCCTGGAAGCTTTGAAATGGAAACTGACCCGGTTTACGTTTACCGGGGCGAGCGTTCCGGCCGGCTGGAATACGATTTCACCAAACAAGAGGACGGGGTGATGATCGCGTACGGACAGCTGGGCTCAGGGCAAATCTCCATGAGCCAGTACGTCCTGGGCATTTCAGCGTACGTGCATGGCGATAACAGCAGGTACTGGCTGCGAGCGGAATTCTTTGATGCCGGCGGGACAAGGCGGTATGTTGACCTGGCCAAAGAAGTGGACTGGACAGGCTGGAAGCAGGTGCAGGGCACCGTAGATCCTGCCTGGCCCCAGCCCCTTATCCTCAGCAGTATTTACCTGGTCCAAATGCCTGAAATGCGTACAGGTGAATACCCGGAAACGGGCCGTATCTACATCGACCACGTAGAAATGATCAAGGGCCTGGAAGCAGGAGATGAAAAAGCTTTGGTTGAGGACAAGCCCCGAAAAGATATCCATTTTTCCGACATTGAAGGGCATTGGGGGGAAGGATCCGTAATGGACCTGGCAAAAGCGGGAATACTCCGGGGATACGAAGACGGCACCATTCGACCGGACAGGACGGTAACCCGGGCGGAATACCTGGCCTTGCTGCAGCGCGTGTTTTGGCAGGACGAAGCCCCGGCTGGCGACGGCGGAAACCCCTTTTACGACACCATCCCCCCCTGGGCTGAAGATGCCGTGGCCCTGGCGGTGGAAAAAGGCGTCGTGCGTGGTTATGAAGACGGCACCTTTCGCCCTCAAAACCCCATTACGCGAGCCGAACTCGCTGCCATGACAAACCTGGTCCTAAAGGCCAAGGAATCCTCGGAACCACCTGGCAACACCACGCAAGAAGCAGATGATCGGTTGGACACTGTATTTAACGATTCCGAACAAATTCCGTCCTGGGCCAGGGAGCACGTTTTTGCTCTCTATGAACAAAAGCTGGTCCAGGGTTATGCAGGTTCCTTCCATCCGGCTTCAAATGCCACCCGGGCCGAAGCGGCAGCCATCTTATGGAAGATCATGAAGCACTCTCACTGAATAGTTTGCTTGTGAAGATGATATCCCACTTTTCAAAAATAATCTGCCGGCCCGGGCTGTTCGGGCCGGCACTTTATATCTCCTCAAATGAGGAGGTTAGGAACGCTAGATCGGACCACTTGATGAAGTATTACTAAATATATATTTAGTAACACCTAAAACCCAAAAAAAATGACGGAACCTGCAGCAGCTATCTTGCTTTTGTGTTATTAATAATCACTTTGTGTTACGTTAAGTATTTCTACATGAAAATCATATCTCCTGCTGAAAAAAATAATTTCCTTTCGTTTTTAAAAAATTTTCGCCCGCCCGGTAAACACACCGTGCCTGGGATAAAAGCACGCACTATTCAGGCCTGATGCCTTTTTCTTTTTCGGCCATGCAGGAATATGGGAGAATAAAAAGAAAAGAAAATTAAGAACTTGCCGCCTGTTCAGGTAAACCTTAAAACAGGAGATGAGCATTTATGAAGTATACCGTCCACAAACTGCGCTTACCCCTTCCTTTTGCCCTGGATCACGTTAACGCGTACTGCATCGGAAATCCCGGGGAGTGGTTCCTGGTGGATGCAGGGCTTAATACAGCCCAGGGGCGCAGCGCCTGGCAGCATTACCTGAAAGAGCACCGAATTCACCCCAGGCACGTTAAGGGGATCTTCGTTACCCACCACCATCCCGATCACTACGGTGCGGCAGGCTGGCTCCAGGACATATGCCAGGCACCGGTTTACATGACGGCGGAAGATATAAGGGGTGCAGAGCTGGCCTGGAAAAACTGGCCCCAAAATATAGCGTTCATGAAGGAAACCTTCCTCAAAAACGGGGCCCCCGGCGAAATAATGGCAGACGTGAAGGAAAATTTTACCACGCTGATTCCCCTTTTGCAGCCTTTTCCCCAGGTGGAAACGGTGAAAGACAGCACTGTATTTTCGGCGGAGACCTTTTCACTTCAAATTATACAGACTGCCGGGCATTCCGACGGGCACTTCGGCATTCTCGAACCTAAGGCTTGCGCTTTTTTCTCTGGGGACCACCTGCTTCCCGAGATTACAACCAATATAGGACTCTGGGCCGAAACCGCCCGTG
>SKMY01000268.1 GCA_007120815.1 Syntrophomonadaceae bacterium
TGAGCGGCACCGGCGCAAAATGCAGTGCGAGTTTCTGAAAAGCTTCAATTCCCTGGAGTTTATCGCCAACAACTTTTTGGCCTACCGTTTCCGTGGAATTGACTTCTTTCAAATCGTTGATGTACTGGAAAGCATTGCTTTTGAAGATATTGAAAGCAGGCTCCACGATCATTTAGCCGAGGAGCTGCATGCCGTGTCTATTATAAATCCTGTTCGTTCATAACAGGCCGTTCTAAGGAGGAAAATTATGCGGAATATCGGTATTATTACGGACAGTGTTTCTAACCTTCCAAAAGAATTTGAAGACAAAAAAAAGATCAAAGTTTTACCGGTAACGATTTCCTTTGGAGCGGATACCTTCCGCGATGGCGTGGATCTGGCTCCAGGGGATTTTTATCGAATGCTGGAGAATTACGAACATCCACCCCAGGTTTCCAGACCCTCTTCCCATGAATTTTTGGAAATGTTTGAATCCATGAAAGAGGAAGGTTTTGAAGGGGCCGTATGTATTATAAGTTGTAGCCTCTGTGATAGTTTTAACCAGGCCTGTGAAGCCAGGGACTTTGTGCGTCCTTTCCCCGTGGTTGTAATTGACAGCCACACATGGACCATGAGCCAGGGATTTATGGTCATGGAAGCGGTCAGGGCTGCAGAACAGGGCCTTGCCATTACCGATATCGTTGAAAGGGTTTGGAGTATGCGGCAGAACGTTCATTTCTACGCCATGGCCGGAATCCTGCATTACCTGGTCCGCTCGGGCCACATGGGGAAAGGAAAGGCTTATTTTCAAGCCCTGTTGAACCTGAAACAGGTTTATACCATCAACAAGGAAACGGGAGCGTTTATTGCAGCGGGAAAAGCCCGGTCCAGGCAGGAAGGGCTGAATTTTATAAAAAAGAAAATTGCCGACGACATGGCTTCCGGAGGAAAACTTCATCTATCCGTACTTCATTCCGATGAAGGCCAGGACGCAGAAAAATTTTACCGGGACCTTTCCTCCTCTTTTGACTGTGCGGAGGCTTACTTTCAGGAACTTTCACCGGTAGTGGGATGCCTGTTGGGGCCGGGAGTCATTGGAGCCAGTTATTATGTGGAAAAGGACCAAAACCAAGGGTAGCGGAGGTGGAGAAATGCCACAGGATAAAAAACTGTTAAACGTAGACGATGGGCTCAATATGGGTCGAAAAGCATACAGCACGATGTACAGGAAGTATGTTAATATTTCTTTTGGGCAGTTAAGTTCTTTGCTGGGTCTCGATGTGAACTATGTTCGGGCGGAAGGCTGCCGGGTGTGGGACGAAGACGGCAACGAATACCTCGATTTTATGGGTGGATACGGTGCTCTGAACGTGGGGCACAACCACCCGGCGGTGCTAGAAGCCCTGCGCAAAGTGGAAACGGTACCGGTTATATTAAAACCAATGTCCAAGTTTGCCGCCGTGCTGGCCTACAACCTGGCGCAGCTTGCTCCCGGGGACCTGCAGAACTGCTGGTTTTGCAGTTCCGGCACCGAGGCGGTAGAGGGCGCCCTTAAACTGGCGCGCCTGTACACGGGAAAAAAGGATTTTATCTACTGTCAGGGTGGTTTTCACGGGAAAACCATGGGTGCTTTGTCTGTTACGGGTAAAAAACTGCACCAGGAACCTTTTGAACCCCTGGTTCCCGGTTGTGTTGAGATTCCCTTCGGCGATATTGACGCGCTGGAAAAAGCCCTGAAGGAAAACCAGGCGGCCGCATTTATCGTGGAGCCCATCCTGGGGGAAGGGGGCATTTTTTTGCCGCCGCCGGGATACCTGAAGGAGGCCAAGCGGCTGTGCAGCGCTTATAACACGCTTTTTATCCTTGATGAGATTCAGACCGGCCTGGGAAGGACAGGGACATTTTTCGCCTGCGAACAGGAAGATGTCGTCCCCGACGTGCTGGTCATGGCCAAATCGTTAAGCGGCGGTGTATGCCCCATCGGCGCTTACATAACGACCCCTAACATCATGAAAAAAGCCCACGGCGGCGGCAACCTGAACAGGGGTCTGATGCTCACGTCCACATATGGAGAAAATGCCCACAGCGCCGCGGCAGGCATTGCCGCTGTCAATGTTATCGTGGAAGAGGGACTGGCCCAGCAGGCCCGGGAAAAAGGGGAGTACTTCATGAACAAGCTGCAGGCCCTGAAAGAAAAATACGACATCATTAAGGAAGTGCGCGGCAGGGGACTGCTTATCGGTATGGAATTTGCCGATACGGGCGGATTGCTGGATTCTCTAACGGTGGGTATGGTCAACAAGCTTTCCCGGGAGTTCCTGTCATCCATGCTGGGGGCCGAGCTGCTGAAATCATACAGGGTGCTGGTTTTATTTACCACCAATAACCCCAACGTGATCAGACTGGAACCGCCCCTGACGGTAAGCTATGAACAGATTGATTATGTTGTAGAAAGCTTTGACAAGCTGTTTGGGAAGCACCGCAGTTTTATGAACTTTGCCCTTAAAAGCGGTAAAATTGCCGTTTCATCCCTGTTCCGCAAATATATATAGGATGGTGTGGTGAACTGTATGCCTGGAAA
>SKMY01000070.1 GCA_007120815.1 Syntrophomonadaceae bacterium
AATCTAATTAAGTAATTACTAAAATAGTAAGGAAGGCACTTATATGGAAGGCTTGCTGGTTGGCTTCAAAGCCTTGGCTGACGAAAACCGACTAAAAATTATCATGCTTCTTTTGCGCTACAATTTTTGCGTGGGCGCCCTGGCGCAAAACCTGGGTATCAGTAAAGCAGCCGTATCCCAGCAGTTGCAGATATTGCGCAAGGCCGGGCTGGTTAAAGGGGAAAAATGCGGGTATTGGACCCATTACTCCGTGGAGCGCGAATCCTTGAACAAGCTGGCAGAAGAGTTAATTGAACTGGGAAAAGGCCAGGAAATCCATCGTTACGGATGTCAAAGACAGGCGCTGCAGGTTTTGTCCCTGAACGAGAAGCAGCTTAAAACAAAAACCCTGAAAGGAGGGAGCAATAACATGTGCCAGTGCAACTGCCAAAAGCCGGAAAAGCTGGAAAGTGAGCCGGGAAAGTGCAGTCCGGAAAAGATTAAAGAATGTCATGGTGATGAAAAGAACCATCCATGCCAGAGCGAGAAGGAATAGCAAATTGTAACAGTCTTTTACTTATATTCTGCCAGCTCTTTATTATACAGGGGGCTTAAATGAACGTTATCGAAGTAGAAAAACTGACAAAGGTGTATGATAAAAAAATTGCTGTTGACAGCGTGGATTTCCATGTGCGCCAGGGGGAAATCTTCGGTTTTTTAGGACCTAACGGTGCCGGAAAAACCACGACTATCAACATGCTTACCGGGTTGGCCCGCATCAGTTCGGGCCGTGTTCGGATCATGGGGAAGACCTGTGAAAGCGGGGTAAAACAAGTTCAGCACTTCATGGGGGTGGTCCCTGATGAAAGTAACCTCTATGACGAAATGAATGGTTTCGAGAACCTGTCCTTTTGTGCCGCCCTTTACGGGTTGGAAAAAAAGTGGCGGGAAAAAAGAGCTAACGAATTGCTCGAGATGTTTGACCTGGCCCAGGCAGGAAAGAAACCTTTTAAAGCCTATTCCAAAGGGATGAAACGTAAGCTGACCATTGCTGCCGGTATTATTCACCAACCGAAGATCCTTTTTCTGGATGAACCCACCACGGGTATTGATGTCGCCAGCGCGCGGCAAATTCGAACACTTATTGGAGAGTTAAATCGTAGTGGCACAACCATCTTCCTGACAACCCATTATATGGAAGAGGCTGAGCGCCTCTGTCACCGGCTCGCTTTTATCGTGGAAGGGCGTATTATCCGCCTTGGCAATACAGATGACCTGATGCGAGAAGCCCAAAAAGAACACGTGTTGCATTTAACCTTTATGGGAGATGCAGGTGAAATACGCCGGATAAAAGAGCGACTGCCGGGTATAAACCGGGTTGATCTGGTAAACGATGGCACGGCGCGAATCTTTTCTGCCGAGCCCGTCGATCTTTTATCGCTTATGGACTTTTTTAAATCGAACGGTTTTGCTCTTTTCGAAGCCCGTCCAATCCGTCCCTCCCTGGAAGAGGTTTTTGTTAATATTACCGGGATCGAACAGGGCGCACACAAATTAACCGGATAAGTGATAAGCAGGAGGAGGTTGACGAAGCTTGAAAATCTGGATTGCTTTCTGGAACATCCTGCACAAAGATATACGGAATTACTACTTGAAGCCGCCCAATATTAGCTGGGGAATTATTTTTCCTCTGTCCTGGACGCTTATGTTTTTCTTACGGTCACAAGTCGACCTGGACATTCGTGATCTTCTTCCTGGAGTTATGGCACTATCTATTTTATTCGGGACGACTTCCATGCTGGCGGTAACCATTACCTTTGAGCGAAAGCAGCGTTCTTTTGAACGGCTGCTTATGGCCCCTATCAACCTGAACCTGTTGATGCTGGCCAAGACCAGTGGAGCTGTTTTATTTGGAATTTGCAACGCGTTTGTTCCTGTTTTATTTGCTTTATTTCTAACGGATCTTTCGGGGATCAACTGGGTCCCCGTTTTGGGAAGTGTTTTGCTCATTGCCGTTACGTCTACCTTCTTGGGCTTGTTCATTGCCGTAGCCGTTAAAGAAGTTTTTGAAGCTCAAACGTTTTCCAATTTTTTCCGTTTTCCCATGGTTTTCTTATGTGGGCTGTTTATCCCCGTCCAGGACCTTCCCGCTGTACTTCAGCCGGTTTCTTACATTTTGCCGCTCACCTATGGTGCCGACATTTTAAAAGGGGCCGTTAACGGGGACGGCCACCTCTCTATGGCACTTAGCTTTGTTTTACTTTTGATTTACAGTGCCCTGTTATTTGTTTTAAGCACCAACCGGATTAACCACAAGTGGATTTCTTAAAATGGCCTTTCCGCTTGCCGGTATCGGCGGCGGTTGTTCTTCGCAAAAAGCGCCAGGGCTTAGTTCAAGCTTCTCGCCGGTATTTGACAGGGCTTTACAGCCCTGTTTTTAAATGTATAACGCATCTTAAATTTGGAACGTATAGGCCTGAACAATCTTGAGACAATAAAAAAGGGTGAGGTGCCTGATATGGGGTCATAAACAACAGCATTGTTTTATGGTAACGGCCCAGCTTATTTATTGTTCCGCTC
>SKMY01000220.1 GCA_007120815.1 Syntrophomonadaceae bacterium
AAAAGGGAAAAGAAAAGGACAAAAAGTCAAGCCCCCCAAATTCAAGTCTCGTAAATCAAAACAAACAGCTAGATTCACCCGTAACGGTTTTAAGGTTGGGCAACACAAGATCAAGTTAGCCGTGCGACCCGTTCTAGCCAAAGTTTAGGTATAACCCCTCAAACGTAAGCTAGGCAAGGTAATCAGAAATGAACCTTGACAACTTTATACTCATGGAGGATGCAAAGACCTCCCCTCTAGTTGATGGAGTGAAAGCATAGTCCACAGTGACTTGGTGTGGTAAGCCATACGCTGAAGCTGGATTAAAAGATGGTAACTCGAAGCCTAATCGGGAATCCCAACGAGCAAATAGACCATGACTACAAAAGGAATCCTTGACTGAATCATCGTTATGATTAACTAGCCAAATCAGGCTGATAGGCTAGACCAAAACGGTAACATCTAATGCACCAGCAGATTGGCTAATCTGAACTGGAATCAATTGCATAGAGTCGGTGAATAGAGGAAGTCTAAAGTCTATAAGTATGAGTATAAGGAACGTGGAAACCCTCATTATCTCTCCTTCGAGAGTAGTTACCAGCGTAAGGTGATGAGGTGCAGGATTCGCTAAAAAGCCAATGCTCGGTTGTAATAACAGAGATATGCTGACGTAGCGACTTTGATAACTAAGAAATAGTCCTAAGTAGCTTAAATTATGACAACGATTAATAAATCGATTGATAAAACTGAAAACTGGAACTCTATCAACTGGCGAAAAGTTGAAAGAGAAGTTTTTCGTTTGCAAAAAAGAATATTTCGAGCAAGTCAAAGTGGTAATGTCAAATTAGTTCGCAAATTACAAAAGCTGTTAATCAGTTCCTATTATGCGAAACTCTTAGCTACCAGAAAGGTTACACAAGATAACTCAGGTAAAAAGACATCAGGGGTTGATGGAGTTAAATCCTTGACACCCAAACAACGACTTGAGATGGTCAACAATCTAAAGCTAAAAGGTAAATCTAAACCAACTCGTAGATTATGGATACCCAAAGCTAATGGAGAACAAAGACCACTTGGAATACCATGTATGGAAGAAAGAGTAAAACAAGGTTTAGTGAAATTAGCACTAGAACCACAATGGGAAGCCAAATTTGAGCCTAACAGTTATGGTTTTAGACCAGCAAAATCGGCACATGATGCTATTGGAGCGATATTTAATTCAATTAGATACCAGCCAAAATATGTGTTAGATGCTGATATAGCTAAATGTTTCGACCAAATCAATCATGATGAATTACTAAATAAACTTCAAACCCATCCACTATTAAGACGTGAAATAAAAGCATGGCTAAAAAGTGGAGTCATGGATGGCAAAAATCTAATTCCAACCAAAGAAGGTACACCGCAGGGAGGTGTGATTTCCCCATTACTAGCAAATATAGCCTTACATGGTATGGAAGAAGAAATAAATATCTATGCCAGAACTTGGAAAGGGAATAAATGGAAGAATGAGCAGAGCATATCTTTAATAAGATATGCCGATGACTTCGTAATCCTACATAAAGACGAAGAGGTCATCCTCAAATGTAAGGAAGTCATAGAAAACTGGTTAAGACCACTTGACTTAAAATTAAAACCAAGTAAGACCAGCATCTCCCATACTCTTAATGAGTATAAAGGAAATAAGGGGTTCGACTTTCTTGGATGTAACATCCGACAATATAAAGTAGGCAGAACCCACACTGGTAGGAACTCGAAAGGGAAACCTCTTGGGTATAAAACTATCATAAAACCCTCTAAAGAAAAAGTCAAAAAGCACATCCGAAAGGTTGGAGATATTATCAGTAGACATAAATCATCACCACAAGAGACATTAATTAAGGAACTCAACCCTGTGATAAGGGGATGGGCTAACTATTATCGCTCGGTATGCAGTAAGGAAACTTACTCGAAATGTGATTTTCTAATGTATCAACAACTCAAAAGATGGGCAGAAGGACGACATCCTAATAAATCGAAATCATGGGTAGCTAATAAATACTGGCACACCTTTGGAAATAGAAACTGGGTATTCTCAACAAGGGATGAAGATGGAATTAAACTCCTAAGTCACAGTGAGGTCGAAATCAAACGCCATGTCAAAGTCAATGGGAATAAATCACCTTATGATGGAGACTGGTTATACTGGACGGCTAGAATGGGTAAACATCCAGAGGTGTCAACTAGAGTAAAGAACCTACTTAAAAAGCAAAAAGGGAAATGTACAGTATGTGGACTTAATTTTAAAGATGGAGATAAACTAGAAGTTGACCATATAATCCCGAAAGCTCTTGGCGGAAAGGATGAATATAAGAACCTTCAGTTGCTTCATAGACACTGCCACGATAAAAAGACAGCCAGTGACGGAAGTCTGACTTGTACCCATGTCAAGGGGGTTGTTAGAGAGGAGCCGTATGTGGTGAAAGTCACAAGTACGGTTCTGAAGACGAGTCAGGACGGCGACGTTCTGGCTTAGTTTAACAAAATAGGTAAAGTTAAAATTGAGTGGTCTAGGGATTTACCAAGTCAACCATCATC
>SKMY01000207.1 GCA_007120815.1 Syntrophomonadaceae bacterium
AGCTGCTTCCCGTTTTTACAGCGAAAACCGGCATCGAGGTAAGGGTGCTTTCCATGGGGACCGGGCAAGCCCTGGAAACCGGCAAGCGGGGTGATGCCGATGTCCTGCTGGTTCACGACCGCCATTCTGAGTTGCAACTGGTTGAGGGAGGCTACTTTACAGATCGCGAAGACGCTATGTATAATGATTTTATTCTGGTGGGCCCACCTGAGGACCCGGCGGGAGTAAAGAGTGTGAAAAGTGTACTGGATGCTTTTGAAAAGATCGCGAAGACGGAAACAGGTTTTGCCTCTCGGGGCGACGATTCGGGAACTCACCGCATGGAGCTTTTTCTGTGGGAGCAAGCGGGAGCTGGGGTGTCCGGGGATTGGTACTTCTCGCTGGGGCAGGGAATGGGCGACACTTTAATAGTTGCCGATGATGTGTTTATTTATGCCCTAACGGACCGGGGAACATACCTGGCCATGCGCGACAAACTGGATTTGGTTGTTATCCTGGAAGGAGATCCCCTGCTTTTTAACCAGTACGGCATAATGGCGGTTAACCCGGAAATGCATGACCACGTGAAGTACGAAAGTGCTCTGGAACTGATTAATTATTTCATGTCTTCAGAAGGGCAAGAGTTGATCGCGGGCTTCCAGATCGGCGGGGAAAGCCTGTTCTTCCCGGGATTGGGTCTGGAAGAATAAAAAGCATCGTTTTACAGCGAGATTCGCAGTTAACGGGCGAAGGGATGTTAAAAAATAACTGCCGCAGTGCTTAGCGACACCATAAAAGTAATCGCCATGTAATTATATTTTTGCGGTTGCTGTGCAAGGTATTGTGTGGATTGTATTTAGAATTGAAGGGGGGAATTTGTAGTGTCCGGCTTGGCTGAAGGGATCCTGGAAGCCTTTTACCTGATAATTACCCTGGACCCGTCTTTAATGAAAATTGTTTGGCTCTCCCTGCAGGTTTCGGGAACGGCCATTATCATCGGAGCCGTCTTTGGTGTTCCCCTGGGTACCTATCTGGGTTTAAAGCCCGAGCGGAAAACCAGTATTATCAGCAAGCTCATTTATACCTTCATGGGGCTGCCTCCTGTGGTGGCCGGTCTTGTTATTGTTTTGCTGCTTTCCCGCGCGGGTCCGCTGGGTTTTCTTGGACTGATGTGGACACCCACGGCCATGATTATTGCCCAGGTGCTCCTGGCCCTGCCCATTATTGGTGGGTTGACCATGATCGGTGTTCGCAGCCGGGGCAGGGAAATAGAAGAGACGGCCAGGACTTTGGGGGCGGGGAAACTGCTCACCGCCTGGACCGTGGTTAAAGAATCCCGCCTGGTAATCATGGGCGCGGTGGTTTCAGGCTTCGGGCGGGTAATCGCTGAAGTTGGTGCCGTCATGATTGTGGGCGGCAATATTGAAGGCCATACCCGGGTTATGACCACGGCCATGATCCTGGAGGCCCGAAAGGGAAACTACGAGTTTGCCATCGGCCTGGGACTGGTATTGTTGACTATCGCCTATGTTGTCAACTCCCTTCTGTACTATCTGCAGAGAGGGGGAAGATACGGTGTCTGATTTATGCAACAACAATGTGCTTTTGCGCGTGGAAAACCTCTCCAAGAAATATGACAAAACAGTGCTGCATGTTGATAATTTGACTATAGAAAAGGGGAAAATTTACGGAATTATCGGTCCAAGCGGTGCGGGAAAGAGCACGTTTCTAAGGGTTGTGAATCTTCTGGAACCCCCTACAACGGGGACTGTTGTTTTTAACGGTTACTCCGTTTCTGCAAAAAGCGGTAATTCTATTTCAGCACAGCGGGAAATGACCCTGGTTTTTCAAAAGCCGGTATTGTTTCATGCCAGTGTATTCGAGAATGTGGCCTATGGTTTGAAAGCGCGAAACTATGACAGGGAACAGCTTCACGCCAGGGTCATGGAGCTTCTGCAGAAGGTTGGTTTGGCTGATTTTGCCCGCAGACATGCCGCTTCATTGTCCGGGGGAGAGGCCCAGCGGGTAGCCCTGGCCAGGGCCGTGGCCTTTGAGCCCAAACTTCTGCTGCTGGATGAACCCACGGCCAACCTGGACCCTACCAATATCGAAGTCATTGAAAAGCTCATTCTGGAGATGAACCGGGAAACGGAGGTAACGGTAATTATCGTTACGCATAATATTTTCCAGGCCCGCCGGATTGCTCACGAAGTAATTTTCATCCATGATGGCCGTATTGTTGAGGCAGGGCCTACGGAGAAACTATTTACAGAACCTAAAGACCCCCGCACAAAGGCTTTTGTGGAGGGGCGAATGATTTATTAAGTATCTGGCAGGGGAGAACTAAGGGCCGCCAGCACGGTCTCTTTAAAGCCGGGGGTAAAATGCTCCATTTTGCCTTAAAGGTAATTGGCGGAACTACCTGCGCAGTGTGGCCACGATGCGCCTGGGGTTTAGAAAAAGTCCTATGGCATCATCGGTATTTCGCACGACAATGTCTGCTTTCAAGAGGATTTCTGCCGAGCAGCCTTCCGCTTCCAGGACGGCAATGCTCAAAACGGCTTCTTCCAGCA
>SKMY01000116.1 GCA_007120815.1 Syntrophomonadaceae bacterium
GAACCCCGGCAGCGGGTTCAAATCATGGAGCGCAACCTGGCTTTTGAAGCTGACCCGGAAGCGTTCCGGCAGGAATGGCTGTCCAGCGAAGAGGAACTCTCCGAAAAAATCGCCAAAGCCCGCCAGATGGTGGACAAAGTTCGCTATTCCAGTCATGACCTGTTGGTGATCGCAGACCTGACCGCCAAAATGCAGGTGGACGGTCACCGGGCAGACCTGGTGATCCTGAAAGCATCCCGTGCCCACGCCGCTTTTGAGGGTCGTGACGCCATCAACTCCCGGGATATTGCCCTGGCAGCTGAACTGGCGCTTCCGCACCGGGTCAAATCCGGCCCCTTCAGACAGTCTGAAATGGGAATCACCCAGCTGCAAGAGCACATCGAGCAGCTCAAGGGCGCGGCCACCCAGGACGCCCCCGGCGCTGAAGAAGACAAACCCGATGAGGGAAACACCGGTCAAAAAAAAAGTCTCTCTCCCCTCGCGTCGAGGTTAGCGACGAACCCGTTGGACCCGAGTCCGTAGAACCTGCCCGGCAAGACATCTTCAAGGACGCCAGCGCTAATTGGTGGGATGGGGGAAAAAAGATCAAACCCGGCGACACTTTTGACCCCCGCCGGTTAGATACGCCCCTGGATGAAATGATGCGCAAGCAAAGCGGCCGCCGCTCCCAGACCCATACCGATCGCAAACGCGGTCGTTACATTCAATCGCGTCCGGCCAACGGCAAAGCCGATGATCTGGCCTTCGATGCCACGATCCGCGCAGCAGCCCCCTTTCAGAAAGCCCGTGAAGATTCAAAAAATGATGTGGCGTTCTCAGTCAGGCGGCAGGACTACCAGCGCAAAGTGCGCGTACGGCGGGCGTCCAACCTGATCCTGTTCCTGGTCGATGCATCCTGGTCGATGGCCGTCGCCGAACGGATGGCTGCCACAAAAGGCGCAATCCTCTCCCTGCTGACGGATGCTTACCAACGGCGTGACCGGGTGGGACTGATCGTGTTCCAAAAAGACCGCGCCACCCTCGTGCTGCCGCCGACCAATTCCGTCCAGCTGGCACAACGCGCAATGGCCGATATCCCCGTGGGCGGCAAAACACCCCTGAGCGCGGGATTAAACATGGCTTACGATGTCCTGAAACGTGAGCAAACCCTGCACCCCGATGTGCTACCCCTGTTGATTGTCCTGACGGATGGTGCTGGCAACGTCGGCCTGGGCAAAGGCTCCCCGCAGAAGGAAGCCCATATGTACGCCGAACAGATCGCCCATGAGGACGTGCGGTCCGTGGTGATCAATATGGAACACGAAGCCTTCGACCAGGGCTTAGCCCAGGACCTGGCCGATCATCTTAATGCGCCGTGTTATACGCTGGATGACCTGCGCAGCGAAACCCTGTACCGGGCTGTGCAAAATGAAATTCAAATGAAATAGAGCTTAGTCGGTAGAGCTTAGTTGGTAGAGCTTAGTCATTATCAGCATCCCACCATCAGCAACCAACTACCAGCTACAAAGTCCCCGAAATGTCGAAGACCCCTGGAGCAAAGCGGAACCCCTGAAACGCAGTGGAAGGGGCTGCAGCGTCGAACACTCCCGCAGCGAAGCGAGACGGAGAAGCGGAGTGGGATCAGCTAACCCCTTTCACCTTTCAGCTATGAGCCATCAGCTACCAACTACCAACCAACTAAAATACCTGCTCCACCTGGACGTCTGGGAAGAATTGCCGCAGGGTACCAGCCACCCAGCCCTGCAAGGTGGAGGGTGACAGCGGGCAATCCTCACAAGCACCGCCCAGGCGCACAAAAACCGTCTTCCCTTCAATACGCTCAAGCTCAACCGAACCCCCGTGGTATTGTTCAATATATGCGTTGATCTGATCGATCAGCCCCTGGACTTGCTCTTCAAATGAGTAATTTTGTTCTGTCATTGACCGACCTCCTAGCGTGGGTTTTTGATGTATCAATGATAACATAACCTGACCGTTTTTGAAATGATTTATAAGTTTGAGTGGGATTGAGGTGCATCTAAGCGCTGAAGTAGATAATGGTGCACACCCTACAACTTAACTGAAACCGGCGGGGTGAAAACCCCACCCCTACGACTGATCACGCTGATCTCCAGACCAGCGTGTGCCTTTGACCGTAGGTCTCCAGATTGATACCCAATTATTGAAACTGTACCTTTTTGCAATCATTTTTATCGTGTTGGAAATGTGGTCAGGAGAGTGCGAAGCCTCCTGGCACGATCGGATCGTAAGGTATGCAGTTAATGGTGCGCACCTCAGTTGTGCGCACCCTACAAATACTGGTTTCGGCGGGGTGAAAAACCCACCCCGCCCTACGCTTTCAGCTAAATCTCATCCGCCGCCAGCTGTATGCGGTTCAACGCTGATCAACGCGCCCACCACCACCAACCTTTGCAAGTAAGTATTAGCGTTCGCATCCCAATTCTCACAGGTAATCAACGTCACAATCGGGTCAGCCGTGGCATCCGTCACAAACATGTCTGTGTTCTCCACCACCTGGCTGCCCTGGATGCTGTACGTATAGCTGCTCTCGC
>SKMY01000228.1 GCA_007120815.1 Syntrophomonadaceae bacterium
CACCTCCAGCCTGACCACGCTTCTGCGCTGGGTCGAGGAGGGGAAGGGCGATCTGGTCATCTCGGACGTGATCATGCCCGACGGCAACGGGCTGGAGATGATCCCGCGCATCAGCCAGCTGCGCGAGGGGCTGCCGGTGATCGTGATCTCGGCGCAGAACACCATCATGACCGCGATCCAGGCCGCCGAGGCGCAAGCCTATGACTACTTGCCGAAACCCTTCGACCTGCCGGATCTGATGAAGCGTGCCGCGCGTGCGTTGGAGAACCGCCGCCGTGTTCCGCGCCCCGCCACCGCCCCGCCGCGCGGCGCCGAGGCGGCCGAGGAGTTGCCGCTGGTGGGCCGCACCCCGGCGATGCAGGCACTCTATCGTCTGGTTGCGCGGGTCATGAACACCGACATGGCGGTGCTGATCACGGGCGAATCAGGTACCGGAAAGTCGCTGATCGCACGGGCCGTGCATGATTTCTCGGACCGGCGCACGTTGCCGTTCATCGTTGCATCGGCGTCGGACCTGTCGGGCATGGACGGACCCTCGGCATTGCTGGCGCGTGCACGGGGGGGCACGCTGGTGTTCGACGAACTGGGCGATTTCGACGATGACGCACAGGGGCGGGTGGTGCGCATGCTCGACACGCTGACGGACACCGCGCCTCGGATCATGGCCACCAGCCAGATCGACCTGTCCTCACGGATGGCCGAGGGACGATTCCGCCAGGACCTTTTCTATCGCATCGGCAGTGTCACGCTGGCGGTGCCCAGTCTGCGCGAGCGTGTGGACGACATCCCGCTGCTTGCCGAACATTTCCTGGCGCGCGCCGAGCGCGAGGGCAGCGCCCTGCGTCGTCTTGCGCCCGAAGCGCTGGCGCTGGTGCGCTCCTACAGCTGGCCCGGCAACGTGCGCCAGCTCGAGAACACCATCCGCCGGCTTGTGGTCACCTCGGCCGAGCCCGAGATCACCCGCGTCGAGGTCGAAACGGTGCTGGGCAACCAGCCCGTCACCGAGCCGATGAAGAGCGCGGGTTCTGGCGAGAAGCTGTCGACCTCGGTGGGGCGCCATCTGCGCCGGTATTTCGACCTGCACGGCGCACAGTTGCCGCCACCGGGCCTTTACCAGCGAATTCTGCGTGAGGTGGAGCAACCCTTGATCGAGATCGCCCTCGACGCGACCGCGGGCAATCAGGCCAAATGTGCCGATCTTCTGGGGATCAACCGCAATACCTTGAGAAAGAAGATCACCGATCTGGATATTCGCGTGACACGCCGCCGCAAGTTGATGTAAACGCGCAACAGATGGCGTGGCCCTTCGGCACTGGTGGCCGGGCGCGGCGCGGATAACCGGTGTGAGGCCGCTGTCGAGCGGTTCTGAAGGGTGGGGCCCCGGTGTTACGGGCGGAGCGACGGATCGGGTGGATGCCGCTGGGGCGGTCCGGGCGGCGGCGCATTCAGGCGGCGGGCACCATCGGCCTGGTGGCGCTGGGGCCGCTTCTGGTGCTGGCCACATGGGCGGCGCTGGGGCCGATGAACGCGGGCGTCATCTCGCCCGGCCTTCGTCTCGTGCTGCTTGCGGATTTCGTCTATGTGCTGTTGGTCGCGGGGCTTGTGCTGGCGCGGGTGCTGCGGCTGGCGGCGGCGCGACGGGCGCGCTCGGCGGGTTCGCAACTGCATTTGCGGTTGTCGGGGGTGTTCGCGCTGATGGCGCTGGTCCCGGCGGTGTCGGTGGCGATCTTTGCCGGGCTGACCATCAACGTAGGTCTGGAAGGCTGGTTTTCCGACCGCGTGCGGCAGGTCGTGGGCAATTCGCTGGCCGCAGCCGAGGCCTATGAGGCCGAACAGCAGCGTGGACTGGCGCAGGACGCCGAGGCGCTGGCGGCCTATATCGGCCTGGCACGCGAGGCTGTTTTCCTCATGGATGATGGTGAGTTGCGCCAGATCCTGACCGCAGGTCAAGTCCAGGTGCAAAGGGGGCTACGCGAGGCCTTCGTGATCGACGGAGGGGGCGAGATCCGGGCCCGTGGCGAGCGGTCCTATCTGTTCGACTTCGAACATCCCGGTGGCGACGCTTTGGCGCGCGCCGCGGACGGCGAGACGGTGATCATCGAGGACTGGACCCAGAACGAGTTCCGCGCACTCCTGCGACTGCCGGGTTTTGCGGACCGGTTCCTATATGTCTCGCGCGATGTGGATGGGGAAATCCTGCAGCTTCTGGACGAGACGCAGGAGACGATCCTGCTCTACAACCAGCTCGAGCGCGAACGCGGCCGCATCCTGTTCGAATTCGGGCTTTTGTATCTTGGCTTTGCACTGATCCTGATCCTGGCCGCGGTATGGCTGGGGCTGTGGTTCGCGGAACGCCTGTCGCGGCCGGTGGGGCGGCTGGCGGGGGCTGCCGAACGGGTTGGCCGGGGCGATCTGGACGTGCAGGTTCCGCCCGACGGTGGCGAGGACGAGATCGCGACGCTTGGCCGGGTGTTCAACCAGATGACCCGGCAGCTCAAGGCCCAGCGCGAGGCGCTGCTGGAGAACACCCGCCAGATCGAGGCG
>SKMY01000197.1 GCA_007120815.1 Syntrophomonadaceae bacterium
CCTGACGATAATCGGGCAAATAGAAGGGCACATGATTCTTCCACCTCAAAACAAAACCACGAAATATGAGCATATTATCCCCCAGTTGATTGCTGTGGAGCAAAACAGCAAAATTAAGGGGGCATTGATTATTCTAAACACGGTCGGTGGAGATGTAGAAGCAGGCCTGGCTATAGCGGAAATGATCAACACCATGTCTAAACCTACTGTTTCGCTGGTTTTAGGTGGTGGCCATTCAATCGGTGTGCCGATTGCCATAAGCTGTAAACATTCAATAATAACAGAAACAGCAACCATGACTATTCATCCCATTCGTTTAACGGGGCAAGTGATTGGGGTCATCCAGTTTTTTGAATACCTGGACAAAATGCAAGACAGAGTGATTGAGTTTGTTAACAGGCATTCAGGAATTACCAAGGAAAAATACAAGGAACTCATGTTCAACTCCAGTCAGCTTGGCAGGGATATTGGAACTGTTTTAATTGGCCAGGAAGCAGTAGATATCGGTTTAATTAATGAAGTTGGAGGACTTTCTCTGGCAGTCAACAAACTTCGGCAGCTTATCAGCGAGGAAAGTGAAACCAGGCACTAACAGGGAATGACAGGGTAACGGTCATCCCGTCACCTTTAGAACACTTTTATTTTCCGGATTTCATTTATTTATAGAAAGGATTAGTCACGTGATTCTTTATACGCCTTTACCTCTTGATAGTATATTAAGCGAAGAAAGTGGTATAGCTGAAAATTATGTCAGTGTACCATTTGAAAACGGTACCATTGAGGCAGAACTAATCTCATCCGTTTCAGCCAGGATCGTCCGGATACGGAGTAATAATGTAAATGATTACTTGAATCCCATGCTGCAACCAGGTACCGAAATAAAACTTAAGTGGCACAGGTAAAAGAAAAAAAGAGGGCACAAAGACATTAACCTGAGAACGTTTTTTATCAGGCCAAGAAGCAAATAAAAAAGGTGTCAAGGGAACCGTCCCTTGACACCTCGAATTAAGTGTTAGACTTCCATGATAATGGGTAATATCATGGGCTTTCGCCCGGTTTTTTCCCACAATAGTTTGTTAACCGACTCTTTTATATTGTTTTTTATGGTAGACCAGTCACTAATATTTTTACTCATTAGCTCATTTAAGACCCCGGTAACTTTTTCTTTTGCTTCCTCCAACAATTGTTCGGATTCTTTAACATAAACAAAGCCCCTGGAAACAATATCAGGGCCGGAAACCACTTGCATAGCATGACTGTCTATGGTAACAACAACAATAAAAATCCCGTCTTTTGAAAGCACTTGTCGATCCCTTAGAACGACGCTTCCAACATCTCCTACACCCAAGCCGTCAACAAATATATAGCCCGCCTGAATTGAAGGTAAAACACGCGCATGGGACTGTGTAAACTCGATAACATTGCCATTTTCTAAAATAAAAATATTCTCCTTGTCCATCCCAACTTCTTGAGCAATTATTCCATGATGGTACAGATGGCGGTATTCACCATGTACCGGAATGAGATATTTCGGGCGCAGCAGGCTCAACATCAATTTTAGATCTTCCCGACTGCCGTGTCCTGAAACGTGCACACCTGATAACGTTTCATAAATAACTGTTGCACCCCGACGGTATAGATTGTCAATGGTTCGGGAAACAAGTTTTTCATTGCCTGGAATAGGAGTAGCTGCAATCACAACGGTATCTCCAGGTGTAATTTCAAATTTTCGGTGATTGGCATTGGATAGGCGAGTTAAAGCAGACATGGGCTCCCCTTGTGTACCAGTAGTTAACAAGACCGTTTGATTCCTTGGTATTTTTTTTATTTCTTCAATATCTATTAATGTCTTAGGC
Source organism: Syntrophomonadaceae bacterium (assembly GCA_007120815.1). The sequence goes on from SKMY01000197.1 coordinate 1,857, forward strand.
GGAATGGTCAGAAAACCAAGCTCTCGTGCAATTTCAACATTGTTTACCATGCTCCAACCATCAATAGCTAACTTTCGATTGGATAAATCTGCCGCATTAACGATTTGCTGAATGCGGTGAATGTTTGATGCGAAAGTAACAACAATAATTCTGCCTTCTGAAGTTGTAAAAATCTCATTTAGTGTCTGGCCCACCTCTTTTTCCGAGTGAGTGTAACCCGGCCGTTCAGCATTTGTACTATCAGAAAGGGCAACAAGTACGCCCTCCTTTCCAATCTGTGCTAGCTGATAAAAATCAGTGATATCGCCATCTACCGGTGTATGATCAAACTTGAAGTCACTGGTATAAACAACATTTCCTGCCGGGGTCTTTAATATGATTCCAACAGAATCAGGAATGCTGTGATTGGTTGAAAAAAAATCAACCGTTGTGGAACCGATGGTTATTTCCTGTCCGGCTTTGATTTCATGCAACGATGCCTGCTCCAGTATTCCTTTCTCTTCCAATTTGTAGCGCAGCAATCCAAGGGTTAATTTTGTTCCATACACGGGCACATTAAGTTTGGGGAGTATGAAAGGCAGCGCCCCAATGTGATCCTCATGGCCGTGAGAGAGAATGATGGCTTTTACTTTATCTTTGTTTTCAAGAATGTAGCTAATATCGGGTATAACGATATCTACGCCGAGC
>SKMY01000234.1 GCA_007120815.1 Syntrophomonadaceae bacterium
CGGTTGGAGTTGGATTTGAAAAAATTGGGTCCGGGTCCTATTTGGGGCTTTCTGGCAAACTAAGCTGCTTATCATCGGCCTTCGGGGGACTGACCTGCATACTCAGCATCCATGTTTGGACTAACAGGGCCCACGTCCTGTCGGACGGACAGTCTACCCGCCGTCCGTGTGGGGTAAGGCAGGTTATTTCCTGGAGAAGAGGGTCTTCAGGTCTTCCCACCCGGCAGCCCGGCTGTACTGCAAAATGGTCCCTTCGAATATTTTGGCGCCCAGGTAGACAAACAGCGCCGTGGAAAGGACCAAAACAGCCAGGGTAGACGCCATTTCCCAGGCCGGCAAAGTGGTCATTCCCATGCGCAGCAAAACCGCCGTAGGCGTGAAGGGCGGGATGTGGCTGATAATTTTTGCCCAGGCAGCGTTAGGGTTCATCATCATGGGCGTAAGCAGAAACAGTGGAACCATGGGGATCAGGACGATCAAACCTTGGACCTGGCTGCCTCCTTCGGCTTCTTTCATGGTGGCCCCAACTGCAGCAAATATGGAGGAGAGCATGAGAAATCCCAATACAAAAAACAGTATGGGGAAGAGGACCTGGCCGGTGTTGAGGTCCAGGGCCCTGAAATCGACTAAAAAGAGCATGCCGATCAGGCCTGCCCCCAGCCAGATCCCCAGCTGGCAGAGGGTTAAAGCGCCGAAACCGGCAATCTTCCCCATGAGAAGCTCCAGGGAAGAAATGGAAGAGAGCAGGATCTCCACCACCCGGTTTCTTTTTTCCTTGATCACCCCGTAAAGCAGCATCTGCCCGGAAAAAATAACGGTAAAGATCAAGGCCATCCCCGCGGCCAGGGGAATCAGGAAGGCAATCATATCAGGTTCATCGCCCGAAAGGGTTCGGGTTTTAAGGTCCACGTCGGCCGTTGCGGCTTCTATTTCCCGGGGGTCCAATCCCATGACCTCCAGTCGGTAAGAAGAAACGGCGCCGGTAACAACCTCTTTCAAGGGGCTGGCGGTAATGCCTCGAAGGATAATCATATCCAGGCCCCTGGCGTCTTCCACGTACATAAGCAGGCTGCCCCTTTCCAGGCCTTCCTGATCTACCAGCAGGATGCCGTTATACGTTCCTTCCTGGAGCACCGCTTCAAACAGGCCTGGATCACCGTGAACGGGATAAAGGGTAACCGGGGTCCCTTCCCGATGGGCCTCCAGGTAAGGGAAGAAAGTGCCCGTACGGTCTGCAACAGCCACGTTGACCTCCTCCTGCCGGGCGATTTGCTCGATGAGGAAGCTGACGCCCATGACCACACCCATGATTAAAGGGAGCAGAAAGGTGAGCACCAGGAATAAGGGGCTTTTGATGTGCTTAATGAACTCCCAGCGGGCCACCTTGAAAACATTAGTTAATGCGGGGCTCTTCAATGGTATCGCCTCGCTTTCGGACCGTTTGGATAAATATATCGTGCAGGGGCGGTTTTTGCACGGTAATTTCTTCTAAGGTGAGGTGGGCAGACAGCGCCTGCAGTAAATCGTTAACCCGCCGGGCTCCCGTATAGCGGATAACCAGGCGTCCTGCCTCTTCTTTGAGCACGGACACCCCGGCAAGAGAATGCACAAAAGAAGGGTCTTCATGCACGGGGAAGCGGAACGTGACCAAGGGGTCCCCGTGCCGGTTTTTTATGTCATCCAGGGGGCCGTACAGGACTTGCTTCCCCTGGTTGATCATCAAGATGTGTTCACAGAGCTCTTCCACCAGGTTCATCTGGTGGGCGGAGAGCAGAACGGTGGTGCCGGCCTGCTGCAGTTCCCGGATAAATCGTTTAAAGAGATCCTGGTTGATGGGGTCCAGGCCGGAAAAGGGCTCATCCAGCATGACCACCTCCGGGCTGTGCAAAACCGTGGCAATGAACTGCACTTTCTGCTGCATCCCCTTGGAAAGTTTATCCACCTTTTTTGCGGCATACCCGGACAGCTCCAATCTCTCCAGCCATTCCAGGGCTAACCGCCGGGCGTCTTTCCGGGGCGTTCCTTTCAGGGCGGCTAAATAGACCAGGGTATCCAGCACGACGGCGTCGTCGTAGAGGCCCCTTTCCTCGGGAAGGTAGCCGATACGGCTTTTATCCATGGCGGTTTTTTGTCCGTTAAAGGTAAAGCTTATCTTTCCTTTATCGGGTTTAAGGATACCCATGATCATGCGGATAGCCGTGGTTTTGCCGGCACCGTTGGGGCCCAGCAGCCCGAGGATTTCCCCTTTTTTAACCTCAAAAGACAGGTTATCGACGGCGGTTACAGCTCCAAAAGACTTGGAAAGCCCTTTCACGGTTAACGCGGTCTCCAATGATCTGCTCCTTTCTTCTTTCACAGCAGTTTCTTTTACATTCTTGATTAATGAACATTTCCATATCCTTGTTCTCTTCATCCTTGTTCTCTTCCTGCAGAAATTATGTTCTCCAAACCCCTGGAGAAATCCTGTATAGAAAAATTCTACCTGCCGGGAATCCCCCAGAGCAACCCGACAAACCCATTGATGACTTGACGCCTACC